>NZ_JBNNWE010000041.1:0-50390 GCF_050280905.1 Pseudomonas sp. NPDC086278 | reverse complement strand
CTCACTTGAATAAGATTTACGCATATCCAAACACCTCAGATTTGGGCGCCATCATAGCGCCCGATTGAGGTGTCCAAAATCATTAGGCCAGTTCACAGCGGCCCCCAATTAGAGTATTTCAATAAACCGAGTTCTCAGATCTTGCGACTGCTTCGCAGCCGAACGGGGGCAAGCCCCCTCGCCACAAAAGCCCCACTTGCCACAAAAGCTCACTTGCCACAAAAGCCCCACTTGCCACAAAAGCTCACTTGCCACAAAAGCCCACTTGCCACAGAAGCTCACTTGCCACAGAAGCCCACTTGCCACAAAAGCTCACTTGCCATAAAGACACTTGCCACAAAGGGTGTGTGAGTTCGATGGATGCTATCAGCCTAGAACCACCAACCGGTTCGGCAATTCATTGCGCACTTGCGTCACCGGCACGTGCACCTTCAGCAACTCGCCGCAGGCCTCGATGCACGTGACAAATCCTTGCAAGGTCTGCCCTTGTTTCACCTGCTGGGTGAACGCCGCGACAATCCCCTGCCAATGCGTGTTGTCTAGCCGTTTCGAAATCCCTTCGTCCACCAGAATTTCCACGTAGCGCTCCGCCTCGCAGACGAAAATCAGCATGCCGGTGCTGCCGACCGTGTGGTGCAGGTTCTGCTCGAGGAATTGCCGACGCGCCAGATTCGATGCGCGCCAGTGACGTACCGAGCGCGGCACCAGGTAGGGGGTGACTTTGGGAATGCGAAACACCAGGCACAGCACGATGAAGCTGATCCACTGCACCAGCAACAAACTGTGCATCGTCAGCCAACCGGTCAGGTAATGCACGATGCCCGGCACCATCAGCGCCAGCAGGCTCGCCCACAGCAACGGGATGTAGGCGTAGTCGTCGGCACGGGCGGCGAGCACAGTCACCAGCTCCGCGTCGGTGTCGCGCTCGACCCGGGCTATCGCCTCGGCGACTTTGCGTTGTTCGTGTTCAGTCAGTAATGCCATGTCACCCATGCCTGTTCATTATTGTTATCACCAGCCGCCCGACGAACCGCCGCCCCCGAAACTGCCCCCGCCGCCGCTGAAGCCTCCGCCTCCCCCGCCGCCACCAAAACCACCACCGCCAAAGCCGCCGCCGGAACCGCCCGAGCCTCCCCGGCCGGCGGGCAGCAGCCCAAGCATCTGCAACACGAAAATCGTCAGGATGAACAGCATCACCAGAAACACGAAAACGCCCGGATGTCGCGAAACGAAGTCGCTGTCTTCATCGCCGCGCGGTTCGTAAACCGTCGACGGCTCATCCAGTGGACTGCCGCCCAAGACCACCAGCATTGCCGCGACCCCGTCGCTGATACCTTTGCTGAAGTTGCCGGCCTTGAACGCCGGGGTGATGACCTGATTGATGATCACCGAACTCTGCGCGTCGGTCAGGCGATCTTCCAGGCCGTAACCGACTTCGATGCGCAACTTGCGCTCGTCACGCGCGACGATCAGCAGCGCGCCGTTGTTTTTGTCCTTCTGGCCGATGCCCCAGGCCCGACCGAGTTGATAGCCGAAATCGGCAATGTCGGTGCCCTGCAAATCCGGCAGCGTGACCACCACCAGTTGCTCGCCGGTCGCGGCTTCATGGGCCTGCAGTTGCTGCGTCAGTTGCTCGCGCACCGACGGCTCGATCATCTGGGCGTTATCGACCACCCGCCCGGTCAGCAGCGGGAACTTCAACCCGGCCTGTGCCGTCAGGGCAAACATCCAGACCAACAGGATCAGGCCCACCTTCAACGCGCGCATTGGCAACCTCTTCCGTGATGACGTTTCAGCCGATCAAAACTTCACTTGCGGCGCTTTATCGGCATCCGGCGTGGTCGCTTCGAAGGTCTCGCGAATCGGCAAATCGCTGTACATCACCGAGTGCCACAGGCGACCGGGGAAGGTGCGAATTTCCGTGTTGTATTTCTGCACGGCGAGGATGAAGTCGCGTCGTGCCACGGCGATGCGGTTTTCGGTGCCTTCAAGCTGCGACTGCAATGCGAGGAAGTTCTGGTTGGCCTTGAGGTCCGGATAACGCTCGGACACCACCATCAAACGGCTCAAGGCACCGGTCAACTGGTCCTGCGCCTGCTGGAATTGCTTGAGCTTTTCGGGGTTGTCCAGGGTGCTGGCATCCACTTGTATGGAGGTCGCCTTGGCCCGCGCCTCGATCACTGCGGTCAGGGTTTCTTCTTCGTGTTTGGCGTAGCCCTTGACGGTTTCGACCAGGTTGGGAATCAGATCGGCGCGGCGCTGGTACTGGTTCTGCACCTGGCCCCAAGCGGCTTTGGCCTGTTCGTCGAGGGTCGGAATGGTGTTGATGCCGCAGCCGGCCAGCAGCGTGGTCAGCAACATCAAGGCTGCAACGTGCAGGCTCGACCGAGTGTGGTGTCGTACGTTCATCTGGTTGACGCTCCCTTGCACATTCCGTTGAAAAAGCAACCGGCGAACTTTGCATGCGCCTCTTGGGGCATAATCGGCGCCGCCACTGGATTGAAGCGTGCCGATGGGCTAAAAGATGCCCCAGCACAAAAAACAGTTCGCGAGTTTGCTGCATTTACCTGAACAACAATAGTCGCTCCCTAAATTTTGGCTGACCGGCGCGTGATTCACGGCCGTTTAGGCTTTTGAGAAAACTATTCATGAAGAAGCTGTGTTTGCTGGGCCTGTTCGTCAGCCTGGCCAGTCATAACGTATTGGCCGCCACGACCCCCGCACCTCTGGAGAACAAGGACGCCTTCATCAGCAACCTGATGAAGCAAATGACCCTCGATGAAAAAATCGGCCAGTTGCGCTTGATCAGCATCGGCCCGGAAATGCCTCGGGAGCTGATCCGCAAGGAAATCGCCGCTGGCAACATCGGCGGCACGTTCAACTCGATCACCCGTCCGGAAAACCGTCCGATGCAGGACGCGGCCATGCGCAGCCGCTTGAAGATCCCGATGTTCTTCGCCTACGACGTGATCCACGGTCACCGCACCATTTTCCCGATCCCGCTGGCCCTGGCCTCGAGCTGGGACATGGACGCCATCGGCCTGTCCGGGCGCATCGCCGCCAAGGAAGCCGCGGCTGACAGCCTCGACATCACCTTCGCGCCGATGGTCGATATCTCCCGCGACCCACGTTGGGGCCGCACCTCCGAAGGCTTCGGCGAAGACACCTACCTGGTTTCGCGCATCGCCGGCGTCATGGTCCGGGCGTTCCAGGGCACGGGCGCCAACGCCGCCGACAGCATCATGGCCAGCGTCAAGCACTTCGCCTTGTACGGCGCGGTCGAGGGCGGTCGCGACTACAACGTCGTCGACATGAGCCCGGTCAAGATGTACCAGGACTACCTGCCGCCGTACCACGCCGCGATTGACGCCGGCGCTGGCAGCGTCATGGTCGCGCTGAACTCGATCAACGGCGTGCCGGCCACCGCCAACACCTGGCTGATGAACGATCTGTTGCGCAAGGAATGGGGCTTCAAAGGCCTGGCCGTCAGCGACCACGGGGCGATTTTCGAGCTGATCAAACACGGCGTCGCCGCTGACGGTCGCGAAGCCGCGAAGCTGGCGATCAAGGCCGGTATCGACATGAGCATGAACGACACCCTGTACGGCAAAGAGCTGCCGGGGCTGTTGAAGGCCGGCGAGATCGAGCAAAGCGACATCGACAACGCCGTGCGTGAAGTGCTGGGCGCCAAGTACGACATGGGCCTGTTCAAAGACCCGTACCTGCGCATCGGCAAGGCTGAGGATGACCCGGCCGACACCTACGCCGAGAGCCGTTTACACCGTCCGGAGGCCCGTGACGTCGCACGCCGCAGCCTGGTGCTGCTGAAGAACCAGAACGAAACCCTGCCGCTGAAGAAAACCGCGAAAATCGCCCTCGTCGGTCCGCTGGCCAAGGCGCCGATCGACATGATGGGCAGTTGGGCCGCCGCCGGTAAACCCGCGCAGTCGGTCACCCTGTTCGACGGCATGAACGCCGCCGTGGCCGACAAAGCCACGCTGATCTACGCCCGTGGCGCCAACATCACCAGCGACAAGAAGGTCCTGGATTACCTGAACTTCCTCAACTTCGACGCCCCGGAAGTGGTCGATGATCCGCGTTCGGCGCAAGTGCTGATCGACGAAGCGGTCAAAGCCGCCAAGGACGCTGACGTGGTGGTCGCGGCGGTCGGCGAGTCCCGTGGCATGTCCCACGAATCGTCGAGCCGCACCGACATCAACATCCCGGCCAACCAGCGCGAGCTGATCAAGGCCCTGAAAGCCACCGGCAAACCGCTGGTATTGGTGTTGATGAATGGCCGTCCGCTGTCGATTCTCGACGAGAAAGAACAGGCTGACGCGATTCTGGAAACCTGGTTCAGCGGCACCGAGGGCGGCAACGCCATCGCCGACGTGCTGTTCGGCGACTACAACCCGTCGGGCAAACTGCCGATCACGTTCCCGCGTTCGGTGGGTCAGATTCCGACCTACTACAACCACCTGAGCATCGGCCGGCCGTTCACGCCGGGCAAACCGGGCAACTACACCTCGCAATATTTCGATGACACCACCGGGCCGCTGTTCCCGTTCGGTTTCGGCCTGAGCTACACCGATTTCAGCCTGAGCGACATGGCGCTGTCGTCGACCACGCTGAACAAGACCGGCAAGCTCGACGCCAGCGTGATGGTGAAGAACACCGGCAAGCGTGATGGCGAAACCGTGGTGCAGCTGTACATCCAGGACGTGACCGGGTCGATGATTCGCCCGCTCAAGGAACTGAAGAACTTCCAGAAAATCATGCTCAAGGCCGGCGAACAGAAAGTCGTGCACTTCACCATCACCGAGGATGACCTGAAGTTCTACAACACCCAGCTCAAATACGCGGCAGAGCCAGGCAAGTTCAACGTGCAGATCGGCCTGGACTCCCAGGACGTGACGCAGCAGAGCTTTGAACTGCTGTAATTTCTCAGGCAATACATAACAACTGTGGGAGCGAGCTTGCTCGCGATGAGGCCATAACATTCAACATCTCAGTTGACTGTTACGCCGCCATCGCGAGCAAGCTCGCTCCCACAATTGGTTTTGAGGTGTGACGACTAGCCCCGCCGATCCAGCAGATTCACCACCACCCGGTCCACCCATCCCCAAATCCTCTGCTTGACCCGCCGCCACAGCGGTCGGCGTTGCCATGCCTCCAGGCTGATTTCCTGGCTCAACGCAAAATCCTTGTCGAAACTCGCCGCCACCGCCCTCGTCAGCGCTGGGTCCAGCGCCTCCAGATTCGCTTCAAGGTTGAAGCGCAAATTCCAGTGATCGAAATTGCACGAGCCGATGCTCACCCAATCGTCAATCAGCACCATTTTCAGGTGCAGGAAACACGGCTGGTATTCAAAGATCCTCACCCCGGCCTTGAGCAATCGCGGGTAGTAGCGGTGCCCGGCGTAGCGTACCGACGGGTGATCGGTGCGCGGCCCGGTCAGCAGCAGGCGCACGTCGACGCCTCGGGACGCCGCGCGGCGCAGTGAGCGGCGGACTTTCCAGGTCGGCAGGAAATACGGGGTCGCCAGCCAGACTCGTCGCTTGCCGCTGTTCAATGCGCGAACCAGCGATTGCAGAATGTCGCGGTGCTGACGGGCGTCGGCGTAGGCCACGCGACCCATGCCCTCGCCCATCGACGGCACACGTGGCAGGTGCGGCAGGCCAAAGTGCGAGGCCGGTTTCCAGGCATGACGATGGCGGTTGGCGATCCATTGGCGGTCGAACAGCAGTTGCCAGTCGATGACCAACGGACCGCTGATTTCCACCATCACTTCGTGCCATTCGCTGACGTCTTCGCCCGGCGTCCAGAATTCATCGGTGACGCCGGTGCCGCCGACCACGGCCAGGCGTTGATCCACCAGCAACAGCTTGCGGTGATCACGATAGAAATTACCGACCCAGCGCCGCCAGCTCAGGCGATTGTAAAAACGCAATTCCACCCCGGCGGCCGTCAGGCGTTGACGCAAGGTCAGGGTGAACGCGAGGCTGCCGTAATCATCAAACAGGCAGCGCACGCGCACCCCGCGTTCGGCGGCCTGCACCAGCGCTTGCACCATGGCTTCGGCGCAGGCGCCCGCCTCCACCAGGTACAGCTCCAGTTCGACCTGTTCTTCGGCGCGGGCAATCGCGACCAACATCCGCGGAAAGAACTGCGGGCCGTCGATCAGCAGCTCGAAGCTGTTGCCTTCACGCCAGGGGAAGATCGGGCCGGCCATGTCAGCGGGCCGTGAAAATCAGCACCGCACCCACCGGCACCGACAGACTGATCGCCGACAAACCGGCGAGCTTGCGCAACGTTTCCAGGCCGGGTGCCAAGGCGAAATCCTCGGCATTGATTACCAGCGGTTCAAGCGTCACCACTTGAAAGCGCCGGTCATCGAGCCGGGTCGCCAGCAGTTCGGCGTTGTATTCATGGGTTTTGCCGTGAAGGTTGACGGTCAGCGGCAGGCGCAGCTCCAGTTGCGCGCCGGGGGCGAGGTCGTTGATCGGGCGCAGATCGATTTGCGCGGTGATCAGGGCTTCGGGGTAGGTCTGGATCTCGAACAGCTCTTTGCGCATGCGCTCATCGCGCAACGGAATGCCGCTGTTCACCGAGTCCATCTCGACTTCCAACTCGGCCAGCCCCGTAGGGCTGACCTTGCCGTGCAGCACCAGAAAGCGCTGCACTTCGGAGAGGTGGGCGTTTTTGGTGCTGACAAACGACAGCCGCGAAGACTCGCCGTCGAGGTACCAATTGGCCTGGGCCGAGAGCGAGGCGCCGGCCAGCAGCACGAACGCCAGGGTTTTGTGGAGGCAGCGGTTGAGCATAAAGACTCGTAGGGCAGATAAACCTGCAGGAACCTTAACCGTCCGTGAGCTGGATGCAAACTTTCTGTCACTGGCATTCGGCATTTTTGGGAGTGCTTCGCACTCCAACGGGGGCGAGCCCCCTCGCCACAGGAGCTTTGCGTGAGCTGTCCGTGACTGGCATCCGGCATTTTTGGAGTGCTTCGCACTTCAACGGGGGCAAGCTCCCTTGCCACAAGAGCTCCGGGTTGCAGTCAGGGGTTCAGGCGGCAACCTTGGCGTTCGCCGAGCCACGCGGCGCTGTGGGTGCGACCCATGCCGCTGACGGTGATGCGTTTGCTGTCGGGCTCATCGGTGAAACCGCTGGTCGGCAGCCATTGCTTCACGTAGCTGTGGCAATACTCGGTGGAGTTGTTCATCACGTAGCGGCACGAACAGTATTCCTTGGCGGTGTAGGCACCAATGATGTCGGGGAAAGCCCACAGCGCGACGCGCTCGTGCCAGACCCAACCGAGCAAGGCGATCAGCAGCACCAGCAACAGCGTGCCGAAGGGGCGGCGGCGACCAACACTGCGGCGGTTCATGGCTGCACCGTTCCGGCGAATGCCGCGCGCGCGAGTTTGAGCAATTGGTTGTGGTCGTAGCTGTCGTCGCGGTCATCGCCGTAACGCACGATCACCAGATTTTCGCTGGGGATCACGTACATCGCCTGGCCCCAATGACCCAGCGCGGCGAAGGTGTCTGCGGGGGCATCAGGCCAGGGTTGGGCCGCGCCATCGACGGCGCGATTGAGCCACCACTGGCCGCCGGGCACGGCGGTGTCCTGTTTCGCCCGGTAGTGAACGAAGGGCTCGCGATTGAACGCGACCCAGTCTTTGGGCAGCAATTGCCGATCGCCCCACCGGCCGTCGCGCGCCATCAGCAAACCGACTCGCGCCAAGTCCCGAGCCGTGAGATAGGCATAGGACGACGCGACAAACGTGCCGGTGGCGTCGGTTTCCCACACCGCGTGGCGAATGCCCAGCGGCTCGAACAACGCGGTCCATGGGTAGTCGGCATAACGTGCCGGGCCGACGATGTTTTTCAACGCGGCGGACAGCAGGTTGCTGTCGCCGCTGGAATAACGAAAGGCCTGACCGGGTTTGGCGTATTCAGGGTAATCGGCGGTGAACGCGGCCATGTCGGCGTGACCACGGGTGTAGAGCATCGCGACCACTGACGATTGCAACGGCGCGTATTCGTAATCTTCCTGCCAGTCCAGACCGGAGGCCCAGTGCAACAGGTCGGCCAGGGTCAGGGTCGGATGCCTGGCCAACGCGGGATAGAACGTGAGCACCGGGTCATCGAGTTTGAACAGGCCTTCGCCGTAAGCGACACCGAGCACCGTGGCCATCAGGCTTTTGCTGATCGACCACGTCAGGTGCGGCGTGTCGGCGGTGGTCGGGCCGGCGTAGCGTTCGTAGATCAACTGACCGTCGCGGATCACCAGCAAGGCGTCGGTGCGGATGCCTTTGCGGGTGCTGTCGTCGCGGGGTGGGAAAGCGTAACTCTCCAGGATCTGCAGCGCCGGGCCGGTGGCGTTCGGAGCGGTCGGCCATTGCTCGGCCGGCCAGTTTTCGGCGCGGGCCGTGAGGCTGAGCAGCAGCATCAAAATCAGGGTCAAGCCTTTGGACATGGCAGGGGCTCGGCGGGGTTGGCTTGCTGAGCCTAGTTGAGGTTGATGACAGTTCCGGGATTTGTGTTGCCAATGGGCCGCCAGTCACTCAAGCGAAGATCCCGCAAGCGCCTTTGCCAACCGCTTCCCGCGCGCGCCCGCCGCCAGATCCATCACCGACTGATCGCGCTGCCACATCGCCGCCCAATGCTGCGGTCCGGCGGCCAACGCTTGGTCCACTTCAGGCTTGAGCCCCTCGAATTGTGCAAACAACCCGCCCAGCAACACATGCCCCGCCGAATTGTTCGGCGCCTGCCGGCTGACTTCCGCGCAGCCGGCCAGCAGCGCCAGCAAGCGCAGTTGCAAAGCCTGCGGCCAGTCACTGTCGTGACCGATGCCATACAACCACGCCGTCATCGCGCTCAGCACGTAAACGTCTTCCAGGGTCCGGAACGGTTTGACGTACGCATCCCAGCCATCCCCGGCCAGCAGTTCACACAAGGCATTGTCGAGAAACAGCCGACCGTGGCTGATGTCCGGCATCAATGGGATCGCCGGCAGTTTTTCCAGACGCACGCCCGGCTCATCGGGGTAAACCACCGCCAGACTCAGGCGCGGTGCTTCGCCAGACGCTTCACTGCGCGCGGCGATCAGCAGCCAGTCCGCCGCATCACCGGCAGTGACGAAATCCTTGCGCCCGCTGACGCGCAAACCGCTCAGGCGCGTCTGCATCTCGGCCACGCGCAAACTGCGCCGTTCGGTCGCGCACAACGCGCCAAGGCTCGGCGGCGCGCTCGGCCAGAGCATGCGCAACGCCGCTTGATACCCCACCAGAAACGCCAGCCCGGGCGTCGTCATCATCCGCCCTCCGGCCACGGCCAGTTCAAACGGCGTAACCGAGCCCAACTGGTGCAACAAGGTTGCATAACCTTGCGCCAGGTCTGCATTGGCGGGCAGGCGTTCGTGGCGCTTGAGCAGGGTTTGCCAGGGCATAAGAGGCTCCTTGGGGGCTGTCATATAAGCATCACCAAAGCTTCATGGCGATGACACCGGGGCTAAATAGCCTGACTTTGCACAACACGGCTGCATAAAGAAAGTCGATCGGCTCTAACCCAAGACGGGTTGACCAGCCCGCACGGAGATTCGCAATGACTCAGATCGCCCGCATCAGCGACACCGGCAATGAACGCCGCCTGCAAGCCGAACGCCTGGTGGGCGCCGAAGCCTTGCAGGAAGCCCAGGCGTTGCGTTTCAACGTATTCAGCGGCGAATTCAACGCCAAGCTGAAAGGCGCCGAGCTGGGTCTGGACATGGATGACTATGATGTTCACTGCGCCCACATCGGCGTGCGTGACCTGAACACCGGACGACTGGTGGCGACCACCCGCTTGCTCGATCACACCGCCGCCAGCAGCCTCGGCAAGTTTTACAGCGAAGAAGAATTCAGCCTGCACGGGCTGCTGCACTTGAAGGGCCCGATCCTCGAAATCGGCCGCACCTGCGTCGACCCGGCTTACCGCAACGGCGGCACCATCGCCGTACTCTGGGGCGAACTGGCCGAAGTCCTGAACCAGGGCGGCTACAGTTATTTGATGGGCTGCGCGAGCATCCCGATGCAAGACGGCGGCATCCAGGCTCACGCGATCATGCAGCGTTTGCGCGAACGTTACCTGTGCACCGAACACCTGCGGGCCGAGCCGAAAAAACCACTGCCGGTGCTGGACATCCCGTCCAACGTCATCGCCGAAATGCCGCCGTTGCTCAAGGCGTATATGCGTCTGGGTGCGAAGATCTGCGGCGAACCGTGCTGGGATGAAGACTTCCAGGTCGCCGACGTGTTCATCCTGCTCAAGCGCGACGAACTCTGCCCGCGTTACGCCAAGCACTTCAAGGCGGCCATGTAATGAGCCGCCTTCGGGTGTACGCGCGAATTGCGCGAGTGCTGGTGGTGGTCGCGCTAGGGTTGAGCATGGCCGGTGTGTTCGGCTTGTTCGAGCGGCTGGGCATCGCCCATTCGATGGTCCGGCGCCAACACTGGTCGCGGTTTTTCATGGCACGTCTCGCCAATGCCCTGCCTTTTCGCGTGACGGTGCACGGCGAGGTGCCCAAGGAACCGATGCTGTGGGTCAGCAATCATGTGTCCTGGACTGACATTCCGCTGCTGGGCATGGTCGCGCCGCTGTCGTTCCTGTCCAAGGCCGAAGTGCGCACCTGGCCCGTCGCCGGCTGGTTGGCGGCCAAGGCTGGCAGCCTGTTTATCCGCCGTGGCGCGGGCGACAGCCAGTTGATTCGCAAACAGATGACCCGTCATCTGCAACAGGCGCATCCGCTGCTGATGTTCCCGGAGGGAACCACCACCGATGGCCGTTCGTTGCGCACCTTTCATGGGCGTTTGCTGTCGGCGGCGATTGATTCGAAGGTGAAACTGCAGCCGGTGGCGATCCGGTATCAGCGTGAAGGTGAAATCGATTCGCTGGCACCGTTTATTGGCGACGATGATTTGTTGTCGCACTTGATGCGTCTGTTTGCCAATGATCAGGGCGATGTGGAGATTCATCTGCTCCGGCCGATTGCCTGCGAAGGCCGGGAACGCGCGGCGCTGGCGTTCGAAGCGCAGCAGGCGGTGCAGAAGGCGTTGTTTGGGGCTATTCCCGAGAAGCAGCAAGTTCCAATGCGCCCCGCCATCGCGGCTTAACACATATCGAATGTGGGAGCGGGCTTGCTCGCGAAAGTGGTGTGTCATTCAACATTGATGTCGACTGACACACCGCTTTCGCGAGCAAGCCCGCTCCCACATTAGACCTGTTTTGTCTGGGCGAACGCCTGCAACTGCGGGTAGAACAGCCTGAAGTCTTCGCTCAATGGCTCATACAGCACCCGCAATTCCTGCATCGCACCGGCCAGTTCTTCAGGCTTGGTCAACCGCCGCGAAATCCCCCGCAGCACCTGCTCCAACACTTCGAATTCCTGATAAGAGCCCAGCCAGTCATGCGCCACCATGTGCGGCGCGATCTTCGCCAGGCGTTCCGGCAATTGCGGCTGCGCAGAAAGCACTCGGTACACGTCGGCGGTAAATCGCTCCAGCGGCTGATCCGCGTACAGCGCCCAGTCCCGCGCCAGGCAGTGGTCGAAAAACACGTCGAGCACGATTCCGGCGTAACGCCGGCGAGTGAGGGAAAACCGTGACAACGCCACATCCACCAATGGATGGCGATCGGTATACACATCGATGCTGCGGTGCAACTGGATGGCCGCTTCGATCTCCGGATCGAACTGCCCTTGCAGCCGTCCCTTGACGAAATCGCCATAGAGGCTGCCGAGCAATTGTCCGGGGCGCTGACCGCCGAGGTGCAGATGGGCGAGATAGTTCATGCCGCGCAGCTTAGCACCGCGTCTTTGTACTTTTACAGTCGGCCTATCGTTATAACCCGATATAGCGAATTACTCAGTCGCAAGAGCAAAATCATATTTGTATATCGGAATGTAACGATTTAAAGTTCGCCCCATCGCGATATAGCGTTTTACTCATCACGAGCTGACACCATGCCTCTTAATCTCGACGAAATAATAAAAGCCCTGGCACACCCAGTACGGCGAGAAATCCTGCACTGGCTCAAGGACCCGGCGGTTGAATTTCCCGACCAGTCCCACAGCAATGAGCACGGTGTCTGCGCCGGGCAGATCGATCAGCGTTGCGGTTTGTCGCAGTCCACGGTCTCCGCACACCTGGCCACGCTGCAACGCGCCGGCCTGATCAGCAGCCGCAAAGTCGGCCAATGGCATTTTTTCAAACGCAACGAGGAAACCATTCAGGCGTTCCTCAGCACTTTCAGTAAAGAGCTCTGACCCTTCACGTCAGCCAGCCGACAAGGAATCAACGATGCCCCTTTCGCTCCTCATTCTCGCCTTGAGCGCCTTCGCCATCGGCACCACCGAGTTCGTCATCATGGGCCTGCTGCCCGATGTGGCGGCCGACCTCGGTGTGTCGATCCCCGGCGCTGGCTGGCTGGTGACCGGTTACGCCCTCGGCGTGGCCATTGGTGCGCCGTTCATGGCACTGGCCACCGCCAAACTGCCGCGCAAGGCCGCGCTGGTTGCGTTGATGGGGATTTTCATCATCGGCAATCTGCTCTGCGCGCTGGCCACCGACTACGAAGTGCTGATGTTTGCCCGTGTGGTCACCGCCCTCTGCCACGGTGCGTTTTTCGGCATCGGTTCAGTGGTGGCGGCCAATCTGGTGCCGGCCAACAAACGTGCATCGGCCGTGGCGTTGATGTTCACCGGCCTTACCCTGGCCAACGTGCTGGGCGTGCCGCTGGGCACCGCGCTTGGTCAGCAATACGGCTGGCGCTCGACCTTCTGGGCGGTGACCGTGATTGGTGTGATCGCCTTGATCGGCCTGATCCGCTTCCTGCCGGCCAAGCGTGACGAAGAAAAACTCGACATGCGCGCCGAACTGCGCGCCCTCAAAGGCGCCGGGATCTGGTTGTCGCTGAGCATGACCGCGCTGTTCGCCGCGTCGGTCTTCACCTTGTTCACTTACGTCGCCCCGCTGCTGGGCGAGGTCACCGGTGTTTCGCCACGCGGCGTGACCTGGACCCTGATGCTGATCGGCCTGGGCCTGACCGTCGGCAACATCATCGGCGGCAAGCTGGCCGACAAAGGCATGGCGGCGACGCTGATCGGTGTCTTCATCACCATGGCGGTGGTGTCGACCGTGCTGACCTGGACCAGCGTTGCGCTGATCCCGACCGAAATCACTCTGTTCCTCTGGGCCACCGCGTGCTTCGCCGCCGTACCGGCCCTGCAAGTGAACGTGGTGACCTACGGCAAGGCCGCACCGAACCTGGTGTCGACCTTGAACATCGGCGCCTTCAACGTCGGCAACGCACTTGGTGCCTGGGTCGGCGGCAGCGTCATCGCCCACGGCTTCGGCCTGACCAGCGTGCCCCTTGCGGCCGCCGCACTGGCGGTGCTCGCCCTGCTGGTGACGCTGATTACTTTCCGTCAGAGCGGCAATCCCGAACTGGCCCCTGCTACCCACTAACTCACCACTACCTCACGAGGGTTGTTTGCATGACGACTATTTTCGATCCGATCAAATTGGGCGACATCGAGCTGGCCAACCGCATCATTATGGCGCCACTGACCCGCTGCCGCGCCGACGAAGGCCGTGTGCCGAACGCGCTGATGGCCGAATACTACGTACAACGCGCTTCTGCCGGCCTGATCCTCAGCGAAGCCACCTCGGTGGCACCAATGGGCGTGGGCTACCCGGACACCCCCGGCATCTGGTCCAACGATCAGGTGCGTGGCTGGGCCAACGTGACCAAAGCGGTCCACGGCGCCGGCGGCAAGATCGTCCTGCAACTGTGGCACGTCGGCCGGATTTCCCATGAGTCGTACTTGAACGGCGAAGCGCCGGTCGCCCCGAGCGCCATTCAGCCTAAAGGCCACGTCAGCCTGGTCCGCCCGCTGGCTGATTACCCAACGCCACGTGCGCTGGAAACCGCTGAAATCGCCGACATCGTCGACGCCTATCGCACCGGTGCCGAGAATGCCAAGGCTGCCGGTTTCGACG
This sequence comes from Pseudomonas sp. NPDC086278, assembly GCF_050280905.1. Taxonomy (NCBI): domain Bacteria; kingdom Pseudomonadati; phylum Pseudomonadota; class Gammaproteobacteria; order Pseudomonadales; family Pseudomonadaceae; genus Pseudomonas; species Pseudomonas sp. NPDC086278. Next base: position 36,352 of record NZ_JBNNWE010000041.1, on the reverse strand, counting down.
GTGTGGAAATCCACGGCGCCAACGGCTACCTGCTCGACCAGTTCCTGCAAAGCAGCACCAACCAGCGCACCGACAATTACGGTGGCTCGCTGGAAAACCGTGCGCGCCTGTTGCTGGAAGTGACTGACGCGGCCATCGAAGTCTGGGGCGCCGGCCGTGTGGGTGTGCACCTGGCACCACGCGCCGACTCCCATGACATGGGCGACGACAATCTGGCCGAGACCTTCACCTACGTGGCTCGCGAACTGGGCAAGCGCGGCATCGCCTTCATCTGCTCTCGCGAGAAAGAAGCCGGCGACAGCCTGGGTCCACAGTTGAAAGAAGCGTTTGGCGGGCATTACATCGCCAACGAACGTTTCACCAAGGACAGCGCCAACGCCTGGCTGGCGAGCGGCAAGGCTGATGCGGTCGCCTTCGGCGTGCCGTTCATTGCCAACCCGGATTTGCCGGCACGCTTGAAAGCCGATGCGCCGTTGAACGACGTTCGTCCAGAACTGTTCTACGCCAAGGGCCCGGTGGGTTACATCGACTACCCGGCGCTGTAAGCCTGGGCCTCTGAAACGCAAAAGCCCCGACTCGAAAGAGCCGGGGCTTTTTGTTGCGCCGCGCTTATTTACATCGATTCACACGCACGACACAAAATCCCTACAAAATACGTAGCTCGCTACCTTTCAACCTGACGAGCAGGCGTATATAAAAGCACCCCATTGCGACAAGGCAAACGTTGAAAGGATCAGCGCACGCCGTAATAGTTGACAGGGCAGGATCCAATTACGCATTTTGTATCATTTGCGCAAGCTGGGGCTCAGGCGCAGCATGTCCAATCCTGTATCAACCCAACGCTCGGCGTCGACGTGCAGTTGAAAACTGTCGGGCGCCAATAGCCACTGATACAGCATCCCATCGATGTAAGCATGCAGGCTGATGGCTGCGCGGACGGTGTCCAGATTTTCGGGCATTTGTCCCCGATTGACCGCATTACTCAGGGCCAGTGAGATTCGCAGATTGCAATCAAGGCTGACCGCTCGGCGCTGCTGGCGCAGGTCGCACATTTCATCGGTGAATTCGCACTTATGAAACAAAATCTCATTAATGCGTCGGGTTTTCGGGTCCAGTGCAACTTGATGAAACAAATGAATCAGCAATTTGCGCATGCAGCCCAGCGGATCGAGTTCATCTTCGCTCTCACTGGCCCGCGCCATTTCATCCAGCGGTTCCTGCAGCGTATCGAGCATGGCCTGCACCAGATCGGCCTTGTTGCTGAAGTGCCAGTAAATGGCGCCGCGCGTCACGCCGGCCAGGGTCGCAATGTCCGCCAGCGTCGTGCGGGCCACGCCTCGCTCAAAAAAGGCTTTCTCGGCGGCTTCGAGAATCTGGCTTCGAGTTTCTTGAGCTTCCTCTTTGGTACGACGGACCATGGCAGTAAAACCTCAATCGGGATACTTCTGTGATGTCTGAACATCCGCTGAATAAAAGTGGGGCGAACGCTCTTGGGTATCGTCCCCGGCATACACTTCAAACCTTTGATCGACCTTTTGTAACCGTGTGGGTACGCAGTCAAGGTATTTACAAACAACCATGAACGTAAGTATATTCATTAGCAAGCTACTTATCCACCCGGCACCTTTTTTTTACCCTTCCACCTTTCGAGTGCGTTTCTTGCGCGCCTGACCCGAGGATCTTCATGCAATTCAAGCCAGCTGTTACCGCCCTGGTCACTGCCGTCGCCCTGGCATCGCTGCTCAGCGGATGTAAAAAGGAAGAGACGGCCCAAGCCGCTCCACCGCCTCAGGTCGGCGTCGTTACCCTGCAATCTCAACCCTTCACCCTGACATCCGAGCTTCCCGGTCGCACCAGCGCGTACCGCATTGCCGAAGTTCGACCACAGGTCAACGGCATCATTCTCAAGCGTCTGTTCAAGGAAGGCGGCGACGTCAAGGCCGGTCAGCAGCTGTATCAGATTGATCCAGCCGTATATGAAGCGACCCTGAAAAGCGCCGAAGCCAACCTGCAACAGACCAAATCGATCTCCGATCGTTACAAGCAACTGGTCAGCGAGCAGGCTGTGAGCCGTCAGGAATACGACACCGCCGTGGCTAATCGCATGCAGTCGGAAGCTTCGCTGCAAACCGCTCAGATCAATGTGCGCTACACCAAGGTCTACGCGCCACTGACCGGTCGCATCGGTCGCTCCAATGTGACCGAAGGCGCGTTGGTCACCAACGGCCAGTCGGATGCCCTGGCGGTGATCCAGCAACTGGACCCGATCTACGTCGACGTCACGCAGTCGTCCGTCGAGCTGCTTGAGCTGCGCCGCGAACTGGAAAGCGGTCGCCTGCAAAAGGCCGGCGACACCGCCGCCGCGGTCAAGCTGACCCTGGAAGACGGCAGCCAGTACAAGCTGGAAGGCAAGCTCGAATTCTCCGAAGTCTCGGTTGACCAGACCACCGGTTCCGTGACCTTGCGCGCTGTGTTCCCCAACCCCGATCACACCCTGCTGCCCGGCATGTTCGTTCACGCCCAGCTGCAATCCGGTGTAAACGCGGCGGCGATCCTGGCCCCGCAACAAGGCGTGACCCGCGACCTCCGGGGCACCCCGACCGCGCTGGTTGTCGGCCCGGATAACAAGGTTGAACTGCGTCAGCTCAAGGCCAGCCGCACCGTCGGCAGCCAGTGGCTGATCGAAGACGGCCTCAAGGCGGGCGATCGCTTGATCACCGAAGGCCTGCAATTCGTCAAGCCTGGCGTTGAAGTCAAGGTCACCGAAGCAACTAACGTTGGCGCAAAGAACCCGGCCCCCGCACAGACAGCTGACAAGGCTAACAGCGGCAAAGGGGAGTAAACCATGTCGAAATTTTTTATCGACCGTCCGATTTTCGCCTGGGTAATTGCCCTGGTGATCATGTTGGTCGGGGCTCTATCGATCCTCAAACTGCCGATCAACCAATACCCGAGCATTGCGCCTCCGGCCATTGCGATCCAGGTGACCTACCCAGGCGCGTCCGCACAAACCGTGCAGGACACCGTGGTGCAGGTCATCGAGCAGCAGCTCAACGGTATCGATAACCTGCGTTATGTCTCCTCGGAAAGTAACTCCGACGGCAGCATGACCATTACCGCGACCTTCGAGCAGGGCACCAACTCCGACACCGCACAGGTTCAGGTGCAGAACAAACTGAACCTGGCCACCCCACTGCTGCCGCAAGAAGTGCAGCAACAGGGCATCCGCGTGACCAAGGCAGTGAAAAACTTCCTGTTGGTCATCGGTGTGGTCTCGCAAGACGGCAGCATGTCCAAGGACGATTTGTCCAACTACATCGTGTCGAACATGCAGGACCCGATCTCCCGCACTGCCGGCGTCGGTGACTTCCAGGTGTTCGGTGCCCAGTACGCGATGCGGATCTGGCTCGACCCGGCCAAGCTGAACAACTACAACCTGACCCCGGCCGACGTCAGTGCGGCAATTTCGGCGCAAAACGTCCAGGTGTCCTCCGGTCAACTCGGTGGCTTGCCAGCGAAGCCTGGCCAGCAACTGAACGCCACGATCATCGGCAAGACCCGTTTGCAGACTGCCGAACAGTTCAAGGCGATCCTGCTGAAGGTCAACACGGATGGCTCGCAAGTGCGCATCGGTGATGTCGCCGAGGTCGGTCTGGGTGGCGAGAACTCCAGCATCGCGGCCCAGTTCAACGGCAAACCGGCCTCCGGTCTGGCGGTCAAGCTGGCCAACGGCGCGAACGCCCTCGATACCGCCAAGGCCTTGCGCAAAACCATCGACAGCCTGAAACCGTTCTTCCCTGAAGGGATGGAAGTGGTATTCCCGTACGACACCACTCCGGTGGTGACCGAATCGATCAAGGGTGTGCTTGAAACCCTGGTCGAAGCGATCGTACTGGTGTTCCTGGTGATGTTCCTGTTCCTGCAAAACTTCCGCGCCACCGTCATCACCACGATGACCGTACCCGTGGTGTTGCTGGGTACGTTCGGGATCCTCGCGGCCTTCGGCTTCAGCATCAACACCCTGACCATGTTCGGTCTGGTGTTGGCCATCGGCTTGCTGGTGGACGATGCCATCGTCGTGGTGGAAAACGTCGAACGGGTGATGAGCGAAGAAGGACTGTCGCCCAAGGAAGCCACCAAGAAATCCATGGGACAGATCCAGGGTGCTCTGGTGGGTATCGCGCTGGTACTGTCGGCGGTACTGCTGCCGATGGCATTCTTCAGCGGCTCGACCGGTGTGATCTACAAACAGTTCTCGATCACCATCGTTTCGGCCATGGCCCTGTCGGTAATGGTTGCCTTGATCTTCACCCCGGCGCTCTGCGCCACGATGCTCAAGGCGATTCCCAAAGGCGAGCATGGCGTCCCCAAACGCGGCTTCTTTGGCTGGTTCAACCGTAACTTCGACCGTGGCGTCAAAAGCTACGAGCGCGGTGTCGGCAACATGCTCACGCACAAGGCCCCGTACCTGCTGGCCTACTTGCTGATCATTGTTGGCATGATCTGGCTGTTCACCCGCATCCCGACGGCGTTCCTCCCGGAAGAAGACCAGGGCGTACTCTTCGCCCAGGTGCAGACCCCGGCCGGTTCCAGCGCCGAACGCACGCAAGTGGTGATCGACGAAATGCGCACCTACCTGCTGGAGAAAGAATCCGGCGCGGTGGCCTCGGTGTTTACCGTGAACGGCTTCAACTTCGCCGGTCGCGGGCAGAGCTCCGGTCTGGCGTTCATCATGCTCAAACCGTGGGACGAGCGTGATGCGAGCAACAACGTGTTTGCCCTGGCAGGCCGCGCCCAGCAGCATTTCTTCAGCTTCCGGGACGCGATGGTATTTGCCTTCGCACCGCCAGCGGTATTGGAGTTGGGTAACGCCACCGGTTTCGACGTATTCCTCCAGGACCGCGCCGGCATCGGTCACGAGAAACTCATGGAAGCCCGCAACCAGTTCCTCGGCATGGCGGCGCAGAGCAAGGTGCTGTATCAGGTGCGTCCGAACGGCCTGAACGATGAACCGCAGTACCAGCTGGAAATCGACGATGAGAAAGCCAGCGCCCTGGGCCTGACCCTCGCCGACATCAACAGCACGCTGTCGATCTCCTTCGGTAGCCGATACGTCAACGACTTCATCGACCGCGGTCGGGTGAAAAAGGTGTACGTGCAAGGTCAGGCCGGTGCTCGCATGAGCCCTGAGGACCTGAAGAAGTGGTATGTGCGCAACAGCGCGGGCACCATGGTGCCGTTCTCCGCGTTCGCCAAGGGTAAGTGGGTTTACGGTTCGCCGAAACTGGCCCGATACAACGGCGTGGAAGCGATGGAGATCCTCGGTTCTCCGGCGCCGGGTTACTCCACCGGTGAAGCCATGGCCGAAGTCGAAGCCATCGCCAAGAAACTCCCGGCCGGTGTCGGTATTTCCTGGACCGGCCTGTCGTACGAGGAACGCTTGTCCGGCTCGCAAGCACCGGCGCTGTACGCCCTGTCGCTGCTGATGGTGTTCCTGTGCCTGGCGGCGCTGTACGAAAGCTGGTCGATTCCTATCGCGGTGATGCTGGTGGTGCCGCTGGGGATCATCGGTGCGCTGATGGCGACCAGCCTGCGCGGTTTGTCCAACGACGTGTACTTCCAGGTGGGCCTGTTGACGACCATCGGCCTGGCGGCGAAAAACGCCATTCTGATCGTCGAGTTCGCCAAGGAACTGCACGAGCAAGGACGCAGCCTGCGCGAGGCGGCGATTGAAGCCTGCCGCATGCGTCTGCGACCGATCATCATGACGTCGCTCGCTTTCGTCCTCGGTGTGGTACCACTGGCTATTTCCACGGGCGCGGGTTCGGGCAGCCAACATGCGATCGGTACGGGTGTGATTGGCGGTATGCTCACGGCCACGATCCTGGCGATCTTCTGGGTCCCGCTGTTCTTCGTTACCGTGTCTTCCATTGGCCAGCGCAAGAAAACTGACCCGGATGACACCACTGAAACTCCTAAAGAGGCTGGCCAATGAGCAAGTCGCTACTCTCCCTAGCCGTCGCCGCGTTCGTGCTCGGCGGCTGCTCGCTGATTCCCGATTATCAGCGGCCCGCCGCACCCGTGGCAGGGCAATACCCGCAAGGCCCGGCGTACTCGCCGGCCCAGGCGCCGAACCAGGCAGCGGCAGAGCAAGGCTGGAAGCAGTTTTTCCATGACCCGGCGCTGCAACAGCTGATTCAGGTCGCGCTGGAAAACAACCGTGACTTGCGTGTCGCGGCGCTGAATATCGACGCGTTCGCGGCTCAATACCGCATCCAGCGGGCCGATCTGTTCCCGGCGGTGTCGGCCAACGGCACTGGCAGCCGCCAGCGCGTTCCGGCTGACGTCTCGCCATCCGGTCAGGCAGGCATCACCAGTTCCTACTCGGCCACGGTCGGCATCAGCGCTTATGAACTCGACTTGTTCGGTCGGGTTCGCAGCCTCAGCGAAGAAGCGTTGCAACAGTACTTCGCCACCGAAGAAGGCCGTCGCAGCACCCAGCTCAGCCTGGTGGCCAACGTCGCCAATGCCTACCTGACCTGGCAAGCCGACAAGGAATTGCTGAAGGTCACGCAGGACACCCTCGGCGCGTTCAACGAGAGCTACAAGCTCACCGCGCGCAGCAACGAAGTCGGTGTCGCCTCGGCGCTGGACCTGGCCCAGTCGCGTACCTCGGTGGAAAACGCCCGGGCGCAACTGGCCAAGTACACCCGTCAGGTCGCCCAGGATGAAAACAGTCTGGTGCTGCTGCTCGGCACCGGTATCCCGGCCAATCTGCAACCGGCCAGGCCGCTGTCTGACGAGCTGCTGAGCGATGTGCCGGCCGGCCTGCCGTCGGACTTGCTGCAACGTCGTCCGGACATCCTTCAGGCCGAATACAACCTGAAAGCGGCGAACGCCAACATCGGCGCGGCACGGGCTGCATTCTTCCCGAGCATCAGCCTGACGGCCAACGCCGGCACCTTGAGCCCGGACTTGTCCGGTCTGTTCAAGGGTGGTTCGGGCACCTGGCTGTTCTCGCCGCAGATCAACCTGCCGATCTTCAACGCCGGCAGCCTGCGCGCCAGCCTGGATTACTCGAAAATCCAGAAAGACATCGGCGTGGCGAACTACGAGAAGTCCATTCAAACGGCCTTCCAGGAAGTCGCCGACGGCCTGGCCTCACGCGCGACCTACACCGATCAGGTACAGGCCCAGCGTGATCTGGTCGCCGCCAACCAGGATTACTACCGTCTGGCCGAGCGTCGCTACCGCATTGGTGTCGACAGCAACCTGACCTTCCTCGACGCTCAGCGTCAGCTGTTCAACTCCCAGCAGGTGTTGATTACTGATCGTCTGTCGCAGTTGATCAGTGCGGTCGACCTGTACAAGGCATTGGGCGGTGGCTGGAACGAGCAGACCGCGAAAGCCGAACCGCTGAAAGAAGAAGCGCCGAAGATGAGGCTGTTCTGATAGCGCCGTGAAAACGACAAGCCCACCTTTTGGTGGGCTTTTTGTTGTCTGCGGGGAAGGTGGTGCTGTTGCTACTGGACCCTTCGCGAGCAAGCCCGCTCCCACAGTTGACCGTGCCCGTCTGGACATGTGGGAGCGGGCTTGCTCCGGGCGGCGTTCCGACGAAGGCGCCAGTTCATACACCATCGAATCCAGGATCACTCCCGCGATTCAACCCCCAGCTCATCCCACACCGACTCCGCCAAATGGAACGTCGCATTCGCCGCCGGGATGCCGCAGTAGATCGCGCTCTGCATGATCACCTCCTTGATCTCGCCACGGGTCACGCCGTTGTTGGCGGCGGCGCGCAGGTGCAGTTTGAGTTCTTCGTTGCGGTTCATGCCGATCAGCATGGCGATGGTGATCAGGCTGCGCGTAGGGCGCGGCAGGCCTGGGCGGGTCCAGATATCGCCCCAGGCGTGGCGGGTGATCATTTCCTGGAACTCCGCGTTGAACTCGGTCAATGCGTTGAGGCTGCGGTCGACATGCGCATCACCGAGTACCGCGCGACGCACGGTCAGTCCTTCGTCGTAACGTTGTTTTTCGTCCACCAGAAAATCCCTCAATGACCCAGCAAAAAGCCAACCACGCGCTCGCTGAACGCCGCATCGGCCTGAACGTTGGACAGGTGCGCGGCGTAGAACTCGGCGTACTCGGCGCCCGGCACGTGTTGCTCGATAAAGTGCCCGCCGGACGGCGGCGTCACGGCGTCTTCGGTGCCGGCGATCACCAGCAGCGGCACGCGGATCGAGGACAACTGATCACGGAAATCGGCATCGCGCACAGCGGCGCAGTTGGCCGCGTAACCTTCAGGCGAAGTGGCCGCGAGCATGTCGGTAATTCGTTTCGCGGCCATCGGATTGGCTTGGGCAAAATCCACGGTAAACCAGCGTGCAATCGATGCATCGCGCAAGGCGACCATCGCTGCCGTACCGTCACGCAGCACCGTTTCGATGCGCGGGTTCCAGATCGACGGGTCGCCGATTTTCGCCGCCGTATTACACAGCACCAGTTTGAGCAGTCGATCGCCGGCATTGATCCCCAGCCACTGCCCGATCAAACCGCCCATCGACAGCCCGCAGAAATGCGCTTTTTCGATGTGCAGCGCATCGAGCAAGGCGAGCACGTCATGGCCCAATTGCTCGATGCGGTAAGGCCCTGGCGTCACCAGCGACTTTCCATGGCCACGGGTATCAAAACGCAGCACGCGAAAATGTTCGGTGAACGCGGCCATTTGCGCGTCCCACATGTGCAGGTCGGTGCCCAGCGAGTTGGACAGCACCAGCACTGGCGCGTTTTGCGGCCCTTCGAGTGTGTAATGCAGTTCGTCCTCGGCGAGTTGTACGAAAGCCACAGCAATCTCCTTCAGGCAATCAACGCAGAATGTTCAGCCACCGCTCGCTCGACCCAGGTGCGGGCCTGGCCGAGATAATGGGCGGGGTCCAGCAGACGATCCAGTTCGGCCGCCGTGAGTTCGGCGGTCACCTGCGGCTCGTCACCGAGGACGGCGCGCAGGTGACGCTGTTCAGCCACGGCGCGCTGGCAGCATTGCTCGAGCAAATGGTGCGCGGTGTCGCGCCCGACGCGCTGGGCGAGGACGATGCTCACCGCCTCGGCCAGCACCAGCCCTTGAGTCAGGTCGAGGTTGCGCGCCATGCGCCCGGCGTCCACTTCCAGCCCCTGTGCCACCAGCAGCGCTTGCTTGAGGCTGCCGGACACCAGGCAGCAAATCTCCGGCAAGGTTTCCCACTCGGCATGCCACAGCCCCAGGCTGCGCTCGTGTTCCTGGGGCATGGCGCTGAACAAGGTCGAGAGCAAACCGGGAACGCGGGTGGCGGCGCCGATCAGCACCGCCGCGCCGACCGGGTTGCGTTTGTGCGGCATGGTCGAGGATCCGCCCTTGCCCGGCGCCGACGGTTCAAACACTTCGCCCGCTTCGGTCTGCATCAACAGGCTGATGTCGCGCCCCAGTTTGCCGAGGCTGCCGGCGATCAACCCGAGCACCGCACCGAACTCCACCAACCGATCACGCTGGGTGTGCCAGGGTTGCTCGGGCAGGCTCAATTGCAGTTCGTCCGCCAAGGCCTGGGCAACCGGCAGCGCCTGTTGGCCAAGGGCCGCAAGCGTTCCGGAGGCGCCGCCGAATTGCAGCACCAGCAAGCGCGGTTTGAGTTGCTGAAGACGTTGACGACTGCGAGTGACAGCACCCAGCCATCCGGCGATTTTCATGCCCAGGGTGACCGGTGTCGCGTGTTGCAACCAGGTGCGGCCGGCCAGCGGCGTGGCAGCGTAGTGCGTGGCTTGAGTGGCGAGGATGTCGCCCAGTTGTGCCAGATCGCTTTCGATCAACGCCAGCGCCTGCCGCAGTTGCAGCACCAGACCGGTGTCCATCACGTCCTGGCTGGTCGCGCCCAGATGCACGTAGCGCTCAGCCTCGGCGTCATTGCCGGCAATCTGTCGACCCAAGGCTTTGACCAATGGAATCGCCGAATTGCCCGCCGTGGCAATCGCTTCACCGAGTGCCGAGAAGTCGTAATGGCCCGCCTGACACGCCGCTTCGATAGACGCCACCGCCGTGTGCGGAATCAACCCGACACGCGCCTCGGCCCGAGCCAGCGCCGCTTCAAAATCGAGCATCGCCTGAACCCGGCCTTGATCGCAGAACACCTCACGCATATCGCGGGCAGTGAAATAGGCATCGAACAATTGATTGCCCGGTCGCTGGTTCATAAACAGTTCCTGGAGGCGTGGGCCGCTGGGGCCCACGGGTAATGATCAAAGATCGTGGTGCAGGTATTTCGCTTGTTTGGGCAACCGCAGACTGAACAGGAACGCCACCGCCATCATCACCGTGACGTACCAGTAGAAGGAGTTTTCCATGCCCACGGCTTTGAGGCTAAGCGCCACGTATTCCGCCGAACCGCCAAAAATCGCGTTCGCCACGGCATAGGCCAGGCCAACACCCAGCGCGCGCACTTCCGGCGGGAACATTTCGGCTTTCACCAGACCGCTGATCGAGGTGTAAAAACTGACGATCGCCAGCGCCAACGTAATCAGGACAAAGGCCAGGAACGGGCTGCTGATGCTTTTCAGACTGAGCAGAATCGGCACGGTGAACAGCGTCCCGAGCGCGCCGAACCACAGCATCGAATTACGGCGACCGATCTTGTCCGCGAGCATGCCGAACAGCGGCTGCATGCACATATAAAGGAACAGCGCGCCGGTCATGATGTAGCTGGCAGTCTTGGCATTCATGCCGGCGGTGTTCACCAGGTATTTCTGCATGTACGTGGTGAAGGTGTAGAAAATCAGCGAACCGCCGGCGGTGTAGCCGAGCACGGTGATGAACGCGGCCTTGTGGTCGCGGAACAAGGCGCGGATGCTGCCGGCGTCTTTGTTTTCACGCATTTCCTTGCTGCTGGTTTCCTTGAGCGAACGTCGCAGGAACAGCGAGATCACCGCAGCCACGGCACCGACCACAAACGGAATCCGCCAACCGTAGGCACGCAAATCATCTTCGGTGAGGAACTGTTGCAGGATCACCACCAGCAACACCGCCAGCAGTTGCCCGCCGATCAGCGTCACGTACTGGAACGAGGCGAAAAAACCGCGCTGGCCCTTGAGGGCGACTTCGCTCATGTAAGTGGCCGTGGTGCCGTACTCGCCACCGACCGACAAGCCTTGCAGCAAACGCGCGAACAGCAGCAGGATCGGCGCCCATACGCCGATGCTGGCGTAGGTCGGCAGGCAGGCGATGAGCAACGAGCCGAAGCACATCATCAGCACCGAAATCATCATCGAGTTCTTGCGCCCGTGCTTGTCCGCCACACGGCCGAAAATCCAGCCGCCAATGGGTCGCATAAGAAACCCGGCCGCGAACACACCGGCCGTGTTGACCAATTGCACCGTGGGGTTGTCGGAGGGGAAAAACGCAGGGGCGAAATAGATCGCGCAAAAGGCGTAGACGTAGAAGTCGAACCATTCGACAAGGTTGCCGGACGAGGCGCCGACAATGGCGAAGATACGCTTTTTGCGCTCTTCCCCGGTGTAGTGCTCGGTTGCAGCGGTGGTCGTTGTCATTGTTTTTCACTCAATGGGGACAGTGACAGTCTAGACATACTTCGCAACAATCCCGTTCCCCAGATACATAACCCGAGGGCAATGCAAACTCCGTGGTGAGGGGGCTTGCCCCCGTTCGGCTGCGAAGCAGTCGTAATTCAAACACCGTGTTTTATGTGAAACATCGAGGCGGCTGGTAGTGGGGTTGCTTCGCAACCCAACGGGGGCAAGCCCCCTCACCACAAAAGCCCATTCACTACAGAAGCCTTCTCATCACAGAAGCCCCCTCACTACAGAGCCCCTTCACCACAGAGCCCCTTCACCACAGAAGTCCTTCACTACAGAAGCCCCCTCACTACAGAACCCCCTTCACCACAAAAGCCCATTCACTACAGAAGCCCATTCACTACAGAAGCCCTCTCATCACAGAAGCCCCCTCACTACAGAGCCCCTTCACCACAGAAGTCCTTCACTACAGAAGCACCCTCACTACAGAAGCCCCCTCACCACAGACGTAATGTGATCTCAGTAATCAAAGAACACCGTCTCCGCATCGGTGCCCTGCAGAATCACGTTCCACTGGTAAACGCCGGGCACATCGGCTTTTGCCAGCAAGGTATTGCGGCGATCAGCCGGCACGCACTCCAGCAGCGGGTCCGCGATATTCGCTGGCTCGCCTTCAAAGTAAATCCGCGTCAGCAAGTGCTTCACCAACCCGCGAGCAAACACCAGCACCACCAGATGCGGTGCCTGGGTCGTGCCGTTCAGCCCTTGCACGGTGCCCGGTTTGATCGTGGTGAAACGAAAGCGTCCTTCGGCGTCGACCGGCACTCGGCCAAAGCCTTCGAAGTTCGGGTCCAGCGGCTTTGGCTGCTCGTCTTCCGGATGGTCGTACTTGCCGGCGGCGTTGGCTTGCCAGACTTCCAGCATCGCGTCGTTGACCACGTCGCCGTTGCCATCGATGACTTGCCCGGTGATCGCCACGCGCTCGCCCAGGGTTTGCTCGACGGTCAGGTCTTCGCGGTTCAGCCAGGTCAGGCCGATGTGGTAATACGGCCCGACGGTGTGGGACGTAGTCGCAGTCAGCGTCATCTTATTTCTCCATCGGCGTGGCTTCGCGGCCGCGCAAGACGATGTCCCAGCGATAACCGAGGGCATAGGAAGGGATGGTTTTTTCCAGATCGAACGTCGCTATCAATCGCTCCTTGGCGCTGGTGTCCGGCACGCAGTTGTAGATCGGGTCGTAGGCCAGCAGCGGATCGCCCGGGAAATACATCTGGGTCACCAGGCGCGTCAGGATGCTCGGCCCGAACAGCGAAAAATGGATGTGCGCCGGGCGCCACGCGTTGTGGTGATTACCCCACGGATAGGCGCCGGGCTTGATGGTCTGGAATTGATACCCGCCGTCGGCATCGGTCACGGTGCGGCCGGTGCCAGTGAAGTTCGGGTCCAGCGGCGCGTCGTGCAGGTCGCGGGCGTGGTTGTAACGGCCGGCGGCGTTGGCCTGCCAGATCTCCACCAGAATTCCCGGCACCGGCAGCCCGTTTTCATCCAGCACACGGCCGTGAATGATGATGCGCTCGCCCTGGGGTTCGCCCTCGTGCTGAGCCGTCAGGTCGTTGTCCTTCTCGCTCACACGGTCGGCACCGATGGTCGGGCCGGTAATTTCTGACAACGAGTGCGGCAAAAACACCAGGGGCCTGGACGGCGAGCGCTTGTTGGTGGATTGATAGGTCGGGTGCAGGTATTCCGGCTGGGTGCCTTCTTGTGGGCGACGGTAACCAGGCTTGTCAGTCATTTCGCTTTTCCTCTGTTCTTATTGGTCGGCGGCGGTCAGACGCGTTCGATCGCCAGTGCCAGACCTTGGCCGACGCCGACGCACATGGTCGCCAGACCTTTCTTGCCTTGAGTCTTTTCAAGCTGATGCAACGCGGTCAGCACCAGACGCGCACCGCTCATGCCCAACGGATGACCGAGCGCGATGGCGCCGCCGTTCGGGTTGACCTGCGCGGCGTCATCCGCCAGACCCAGTTCACGCAGCACCGCCAGGCCCTGGCTGGCGAATGCTTCGTTGAGTTCGATCACGTCAAAATCACTGACGGCCAAACCGAGGCGTTCGGTCAGTTTGCGCACCGCCGGCACCGGGCCGATGCCCATCACCCGAGGCGCAACACCGGCGCTGGCCATGCCCAGCACTTTGGCGCGGGCGGTCAAGCCGTGCTTTTGCACGGCTTCGGCCGAGGCCAGAATCAACGCCGCAGCGCCATCGTTCACACCGGAGGCATTGCCGGCCGTCACCGTGTTGTCGGGGCCGTTGACCGGTTTGAGCTTGCCCAGGGTTTCCAGCGTGGTGTCGGCGCGCGGATGCTCGTCCTGGCTGACGACGGTGTCCCCTTTCTTGTGGGCAATCCGCACTTCAACGATTTCTTCAGCAAAAAATCCTGCGGCCTGCGCGGCGGCGGCGCGCTGCTGGCTGCGCAAGGCAAACGCGTCCTGATCGGCGCGGGACACTTGGTAATCGTCGGCCACGTTGTCGGCGGTCTGCGGCATCGCATCGACGCCGTATTGCGCCTTCATCAACGGGTTGATGAAACGCCAGCCGATGGTGGTGTCTTCCAGCTTCATGGAGCGCGAGAACGCCGCGTCGGCCTTGCCCATCACGAATGGCGCGCGGGACATCGATTCGACGCCACCGGCAATCGCCAGCTCCATTTCGCCACTGGCGATGGCGCGGAACGCGGTGCCGATGGCGTCCATGCCCGAAGCGCAGAGACGGTTGAGGGTCACGCCCGGAATGGTTTCCGGCAGCCCCGCCAGCAACAGCGCCATGCGCGCAACGTTGCGGTTGTCTTCGCCGGCCTGGTTGGCGCAACCGAGGAACACTTCGTCGACCGCGTTCCAGTCCACTGAGGGATTGCGCGCCATCAAGGCCTTGATCGGCACAGCGGCCAGGTCATCGGCACGAACCGTCGACAGGCCACCGCCGAAACGGCCGATGGGCGTGCGAATTGCGTCGCAGATATAAACGTCGCGCATCAGGCTTCTCCCGGCGCTTGGCCGTGGGCGGCCGCCGTGCGGGCTTCCAGATCCCGCAGCGCTTTGAGTTCAATCGCGGTGGGCTCGGCCGTGTGTTCAACCGTGGCGGCGAACCGAATCGACCAACCGGTGGCAGCGACCACTTGCTCACGGGTCACGCCCGGATGAAGTGCCGTGACCACAAATTCGTGGGTCTCGGCTTCCGGCTCCATGATGCACAGGTCGGTGATGATGCCGACCGGACCGGCGCCCGGCAGGCCAAGACGCTTGCGCGAATCGCCGCCCTCGCCATGGCCGACCGAGGTAATGAAGTCGAGCTTGTCGACGAAGGAACGCGCCGACTGTTTAAGGATGATCAACACGCTCTTGGCGGAGCCGGCGATCTCCGGCGCGCCACCGGCACCCGGCAGGCGCACTTTGGGCTGGTGGTAATCGCCGACGACGGTGGTGTTGATGTTGCCGAAACGGTCGACTTGCGCCGCACCGAGAAAACCGACGTCGATGCGCCCGCCCTGCAACCAATAGCGAAAAATCTCACCGGTCGGCACCACGGTGTCAGCGGTTTCCGCCAGCTCACCGTCACCAATCGACAGCGGCAGTACGCTCGGCTTGGCACCGATCGGACCCGATTCGTAGATCAGCACCACGTCCGGCGAGGAAGTCAGCCGCGCCAGGTTGGCCGCTTTCGACGGCAGGCCGATACCGACGAAGCACACCGAACCGTTCTTCAGCCGGCGAGCGGCGGCGACGGTCATCATTTCATTGGTCGTGTAAGCCATCACTTGGCCTCCGAAGCAGCGGCCAGCTTGGCCTGGAACTCGCTGAAGTCAGCGCAGCCATGGATGTACTCGTTGATCCACGCGGTGAAGGTTTCACGGTCGCGGGCAATCGGGTCCCAGGCCTGGTAGAAACGGTTATCGCGCTCGTTGTAACCGTGCGCGTAGGACGGATGCGCGCCGCCAGGAACGTGGCATACGGCGCTCAAGGCCCAGGTCGGCAGCACACAGGAGTTCATTGGCGCATTGAGGTCGTCGACGATTTCTTCAACGGTGACGATGCAACGCTTGGCGGCCAGCGCGGCTTCTTTCTGTACGCCGAGAATGCCCCACAGCAGCACGTTGCCCTTGCGGTCGGCTTTCTGCGCGTGGATCACGGTGATGTCCGGACGCACCGAAGGCACGGCGGCCAACACTTCG
This sequence comes from Pseudomonas sp. NPDC086278, assembly GCF_050280905.1. Lineage (NCBI taxonomy): Bacteria > Pseudomonadati > Pseudomonadota > Gammaproteobacteria > Pseudomonadales > Pseudomonadaceae > Pseudomonas > Pseudomonas sp. NPDC086278. The sequence continues at coordinate 20,570 of NZ_JBNNWE010000041.1, read as the reverse complement.
CCGGTGAACGGGCAGGTCACGGTTTTGATCAGCGGGTTGACCTTTGGCAGGTCCGAACCGGCGTAGGCCCGCAGCACCGCGAACGGTAGGCCGGAGGCGCCAGCCACGTAGGCATTGGCCAGGTCGGCGTGGCTGTGTTCTTCAATTTCCAGTGGGTGCGGCCATTGCTTCTCGACCGCGTCGCGCAGGCGGTGCAGCGAACCGACGCCGGGGTTGCCGCCCCAGGAGAAAATCAGCTTGCGAGCACAACCGGCGCCGATCAACTGGTCGTAGATCAGGTCAGGCGTCATCCGCACCAGCGTCAGATCTTTCTTGCCCTGACGAATGATTTCGTGGCCCGCCGCCGTAGGAATCAGATGCGTGAAACCTTCGAGCGCGACGGTATCGCCGTCGTTTACGAACTGCTTCACCGCGTCGTGCAGCGAAAGGATTTCAGCCATGGGGCAGGCTCCCGTTTTGTTATCAACCGACAGTGGATAAAAGGCGCGATGCGAGCGCCGGAATGACTGAAGAGTAAGCCCGTGAAAAACGCCAAACAATCCGATAATCGACTAAGTGTTCGTTTATCGAACGGATTGTCATGTGGCTATCGATCATTAAAGCTTCGTCGGAACGTCGCCCGGACACTCAACGAAGAACTGGAAACCTCCCTCAGGTCGCATCCGCATGACTGACCATGCCCTTGATCAGCACCGCCGCCGTCGCCACCGCCGCCGGAATCACCAGCGCCGTCAGCACTTGCTCGAAATTCCAGCCCAGCCCAAGCAGCGTCGCGCCCATCCACGCACCGAGGATCGCGCCGAAGCGGCCAATCCCGAGCATCCACGACACACCGGTCGCGCGCCCTTGGGTTGGATAAAACCGCGCCGCCAACGACGGCATCGCCGATTGCGCACCGTTGACACACATCCCGGCCACCAGCACCAGGGTCGCCAGAATCGTGATATTGCCCAGGCTCTGCCCCACCGCGTAGGCAAACACCCCGGCGAGCAAGTAGAAAACGCCGATGACCTTGTGCGGATTGAACCGGTCCATCGCCCAGCCCACGCCCACCGCACTCAACACCCCGCCGAACTGGAACAACGCGCCGATGAATGCCGCTTGCTCCATGCTCGCGCCACTGTCGCGCATCAGCGTCGGCAGCCAACTGGTCAGCAGGTAAACGATCACCAGCCCCATGAAATAGGTCAGCCACAGCAGCAACGTGCCCGCGCTGTAGGTACCGGAGAAAATCACCGCGAACACATTGCGCGCCTTTACGGTTTTCTGTTCCGGCACACTGAAGCTCGACGCCTGCGCGACGATTGACGGCTCGATCGGCGCCAGGGTCTTGCGCACCTTGTCGGTGCCACGATTGCGCACGACCAGATACCGCGCCGATTCCGGCAGCCAGAACCACAGGACGACCGCGAGGATCAGCGGCAAAATCCCGCCGATCAGCAACAAGCTGTGCCAGCCGAACGCCGGGATCAGCTTGGCCGAGATGAACCCGCCGCCCGCCATGCCGAGGTTGAAGCCGCAGAACATGCTGGTCACCAGCAGCGATTTTTTGCGCTCCGGGGTGTATTCCGACAGCAGTGTGGTGGCGTTCGGCATACCGGCGCCCAGGCCCAGGCCGGTGAGGAAGCGCAACACCAGCAATTGATCGACATTGGTGCTGTAAGCGGAAGCCAGGCTGAACGCGCCAAACAACAACACCGCGCCCACCAGTACTACTTTTCGCCCGAAACGATCAGCCAACGGGCCGGAACCCAGTGCGCCGAAGACCATGCCGATCAACGCGGCACTCATCACCGGGCCGAGGCTGGCGCGGTCGATGCCCCAGTCCTGGGACAAGGCAGGCGCGATGAAACCCATCGCCGCGGTGTCGAGGCCATCGAGGAAAACAATCAGGAAACACAGAATCACCACCCGCCACTGGTAGCGCGAAATGGGTTGAGCATTGATGAAGGACTGCACGTCGAGGCAGTTTCCTACAGCAGACTGGGGCTGGTTCATTATTTTTATTCCACGCAAGAACGCAGTCGGACGGTGCCAGCCTGGGCTGGCGCTGCGGCGACAGTAATGACCTTGGGGAAAGAGCGTCAATTCGATAAACGCGACTCTGTGCGTTTATCGAACAACTTGAAGAAAGGGCTCAGGCAAACAGTTGCGCGCTGAGGTCGCGGCTGGCGCTGAGCAGCCCTGGCAGGAAGCGTTGTTCCAGTTCGTTGCGGCTGACGCGACCGGCGTGGGTGCTGACGTTCAGCGCCGCGACGACCTGGCCGGACGCGTCGTACACCGGCACGGCAATCGAGCGCAGGCCTTGTTCCAGTTCCTGATCGACGATGCACCAGCCTTGCTGCCGTACTGCTTGCAGGCATTCGAGCAACGCCTCGGGCGTGTGCAGGGTGCGGCTGGTCTTGGCTTGAAGTTCCGCGTGATCGAGGTATTCGCCCAGCGACGTGTCGTCCAGCGCGGCGAGCAGAATTCGCCCCATCGACGTGCAATACGCCGGCAAGCGTCCACCGACGGAAAGATCAACGGAAATCAGCCGCTGAGTGGTGGCCGAGCGCGCGATGTACAAAATGTCATCCCCTTCCAGCGTGGCCATGTTGCACGCCTCGTGCAGTTGCTCGCTCATGCGGTCCAGGTACGGCTGGGCCGATACGGCCAACGGGGTCGAGGATAAATAGGCATGACCCAACGTCAATACCTTGGGCAGCAGCGAATAAGTGCGGCCGTCGGTGGTGGCGTAGCCGAGTTTGATCAGGGTGTGCAGGCAACGTCGAACCGCGGCGCGGGGGATTTCCGTGCGGTGGCTGATCTGCGCGATGGTCAGGTGGCGCTTGCGCTCCTGAAACGCTTGCACCACCGCCAGGCCCCGGGCCAGCGAAGTCATGAAATCCGGGTCGCCGGTCAGGGCCTGAATTCGCTTGGCGGGTGAGGCGACGATGGGCGGCGCCACTGAAGCGAAGGAATTGCGCATTTGATCGTTCATATCGGGTCCTTTCCTACACGGATCAGCGGCTATTACAGACGGCTCCGGCCCCGACACACAAGATCGGACCGGCCAGACTGGGCGATTATCGAACCGTCAACCGATAATCGCAATCAGCGCCCGCCCGTGACCGACCGCTCATCACCCCTGGCCTGCATGTTTTTAAACTTATTGGCCTGCTCCCTTTAAAAGACGATGTAACGGCACAAACTTGTTCGGCTTAATGGCGCCAGAAAGACATCGCCACCAACTGCCAGGCTTGACGTTGTAGTTGCGGTTGAAACTTGTGGGTAACAAAACAATCACACATGGAGAACTACTTTTAACAGCACGGAGATAGTGTTATTCAAATCGACCGCTATAATGCCACCCAGTGGCGAATCGGCTGTTTATCCACCGACTCCGTCACCCGGCAACTCGATGTCCCATCGCCGTTGCCCGCAACAAGTGCCTGACGCTCATTTCATAGACGTCGCCAATGTGCTTGCTGCAACAGGAACCTGATGCTGCGTCAGCTGTTTTCTCTGGTGTCGTGGCCGCCTGCAACATGGAAGTATTGTTCACATGCCGTCAAAAGTTGCCTGCTTGGGCAGCGTCCTTTCTACGAGCGTGGACAATCGACACGGTGCAGCGCGTTTCACCGGAATTAATCTCAACTCATACAGGTAGCACTGTGACGAAAGACGAACTGCGCGCGGAACTTGAGCGCCAGGAACAACGTTACAAGGATGTTTACGGCGGGGAAGTCACCACCTACGCCGCCCAGCCAGAACCCGAACGCAAACCCTGGCGTAAACGCGCCACCGTTCAGGATCAGGCCTTTACCCAGGAATTGCAGAAGATGGAAAAGGAACTCAAAGCCGAAGAGCCTTGACCGCCTCGGCCTGTTTCCTATCAAGGGTCTGCGTCGGCACCCGTTAAAAGCGGGTGGTAGCGATGAAGCCATTCGCGCCCGTTACAAGCGGGCAGCGGCCACCTCAGCCATCGGATGAGGGGAATGGCTCATATCCGACCCTCTTCTCAGATATTTCATACAAGCATCGAAGCCTCTCGACTCCGCGAGAGAAACCCCTGTGCCTGTTGCCTTTGCACCGAAATTCAATGGCTTGCGACACCCGGCAGAAACCGCGAGCCTGATCTATTGTCAGAAACTAATTCGTTGAAGAATGTTACCGATGAGCAGCTAGTGCATCGATTAACCGTCTTTTCTGGCATAATCGCGCCCCCTTATGACCGGGTCAGAAAACCTTCATGATCGATTTATTCAGCGGACTGGATGCTTGGGTGCTTGTGAGCCTCTTGCTCGCCCTGGCCTTTGTCCTCGCCTTCGAGTTCATCAACGGCTTTCATGACACCGCTAACGCGGTGGCCACCGTTATCTACACCAAAGCCATGCCGCCTCATCTGGCGGTGTTCTTTTCCGGTGTGTTCAACTTCCTCGGCGTGCTGCTGGGCGGCGTTGGCGTGGCGTATGCCATCGTCCACCTGCTGCCGGTCGAGCTGCTGATCAATGTGAACACCGGTCATGGACTGGCCATGGTGTTCTCTTTGCTCGCCGCCGCCATCACCTGGAACCTGGGCACCTGGTACTTCGGTATCCCGGCCTCCAGTTCCCATACGCTGATCGGCTCGATCCTCGGTGTCGGCCTCGCCAACGCGTTGATCAACGACATTCCGTTGGCCGACGGCGTGAACTGGCAGAAAGCGATCGATATCGGTGCTTCGCTGGTGTTCTCGCCGATGGCGGGTTTCCTGGTCGCCGCGCTGATCCTGATCGGCCTTAAATGGTGGCGTCCCCTGTCGAAGATGCACAAGACACCGGACCAGCGCCGCAAGCTCGACGACAAAAAGCACCCGCCGTTCTGGAATCGCCTGGTACTGGTTATTTCGGCCATGGCCGTGAGCTTCGTGCACGGCTCCAACGACGGCCAGAAAGGTATCGGCCTGATCATGCTGGTGCTGATCGGTATCGTGCCGGCGCAGTTCGTCCTCGACCTGAGCAGCACCACTTACCAGATCGAACGCACCCGCGATGCGACGCTGCACCTGAGCCAGTTCTACAAGCGCAACGCCGACACCCTGGGTGAATACCTGGCCTTGGGCAAAAGCGTGGAAGGTGATCTGCCGGAGAAATTCCGTTGCAACCCGCAACAGACCGAACCGACCATCACCGCCCTGCTCGGCACCCTAAAAGGCGTAGCGGATTACCACTCGCTGACCTCGGAAAGCCGCATTGAAGTTCGTCGCTACCTGCTCTGCCTGGACGACACGGCGAAGAAAGTCGGCAAGTTGCCTGGCCTCGGAGCCCGTGAAAAGGCTGACCTGGACAAACTGCGTAAAGACCTGACCACCACCACCGAATACGCCCCGTTCTGGGTGATTCTGGCCGTCGCCCTGGCCCTGGGCCTCGGCACCATGATTGGCTGGAAACGCGTGGTACTGACCATCGGCGAGAAGATCGGCAAGCAAGGCATGACGTACTCTCAAGGCATGTCGGCGCAAATCACCACCGCAAGCCTGATCGGCCTGGCCAACATCTTCAGCCTGCCAGTCTCGACCACCCACGTCCTGTCTTCAGGCGTGGCCGGCACCATGGTCGCCAACAAAAGCGGCCTGCAAGGCGGCACCGTCAAAACCATCCTGCTGGCCTGGGTCCTGACCCTGCCAGCCACAGTGGCCCTGTCGGCCGGCCTGTTCTGGCTGGCATCGAAGGCACTGGGCAGCTGATTTATTGCTGCGACAGAAAAGGCGCGTTCCGTGAGGTTCGCGCCTTTTTATTGTCAGCAATTCGGCATTGCCGGTCTTTTGTAAGAGATGGGTTGACCGTGCGGACGTCATCGCGAGCAAGCCAGCTCCCACAGGGGAATGGGGTGTATCTGGGAGTGATTGGTTGGCTGTTGGGTAGTCTTCGCTGGCAAGCCAGCTCCCACAGGGGAATGGGGTGCGGCTGGGAGTGATTGGTCGGCTGGCAGGCCGCCTTCGCAGGCAAGCCAGCTCCCACAGTGGGGATGGGGTGCGGCTGGGAGTGATTGGTCGGCTGTCAGGCCGCCTTCGCGAGCAAGCCCGCTCCCACAAAAATCAAAACGCCGCAAACCCGCTGTTGACCTTCACCACTCATCAGGCCGAGCGTTAGCTCGCCTGCAGCTTTTGATCTGCCCGCCCCTTCGGGAGGCTGAGTGGAGGTGTGCATCTGGGGATCAGGCGCGTAGCGCCGTGCGGCGAAGCCGCACACATCGAGAGGAGGTGCAGCGAAGCAAACCGTAGGCGATGTCCCCAGATGGACACCGGAGCGAAGGAACGCCGAGCCCCAGCGAGGGGCCGGACGCCGGGGCGAAGCCTTTTGGTTCCTTTTTGGCGTTTGAAAAAGGGACTCGCTGTAAGAGCGAAACCATAAGTAGCCGTTACCGCAGGAATGGATATGTACACCTGAAAGAAATTGGCCAGCCTTCAGACCGCTTTCGCAGGCAAGCCAGCTCCCACACTTTGAACTGTGTACATCAATAAAAAGACCACCTTCTCAAGCAGACTCAATTTCACAAAAGCCCCCCTCACCAAATCGCAGACAAAAAAAAGGGCAACCGAAGTTGCCCAAAATGCCTTGCGTGCTCATTACATCCAGAAAGAACTACGGCTTGCGCTTCTGCGAGTCCTTCCAGATAAAAAACCCAAACCCAGCGAAAAACACAACCATGAGGCTGACAGTCAGCACCCCGGCGATCACCACGTTGTCGAAAAACATGACGGGCCTCCTGGACTTGCCCTGTTGCGATAGGGCCAAGTTAACCAAACAGGCGAAAGAGAAAATTGACCAGGATCAATATCGCCCGAGACAGGGCGCAAAGGAGGGGAAATAACTGACCTGCATCAAAAGATGCAGGGTGTATCAGCGCTTTTTCGGCTTGTTCTTCGACTTCTTCTTGGCTTTACCCAACGGCATCGCCTGCTCAAACGCCTGACGCACTTCATTCAGCCGCTTTTCATTAAGGTCATGAACCCGCTTGGCGCGTTCGGAATCGAGGTCAATCAACTTGTCGTCTTGGCTCATGGTGCTCAATACATCGCTTAACGGGTGTGGCGCAATAATGCAGTCTGACGGCAGCGCTGAACAGCCACCCGCTCAAATCTGAATATCGACCCACAACCCCTGACGCGGCTGATCCTCCATCAACGGCGCCACCGGCACCGTGTTGTCAGCATTAAGCTCATCGCCAGGAATCGCCAGATGCTCCTCGGGATCGTCATCCGCCTCACGGCGCCGCCGGTCACGCTCAAGTTTGCGGCGCTGTTCCTCGCGCAGCTGGAACGCCGCCTCTTCCGGGTCGCGCTGCTGCAAGTCGATCGTGCTTTCGTTGGAGCTTTCCTGCACCGGCACCACAGGCGGAATGTCCGGGCGCTGGCGGATCGGGTCCTGCTGTGAAGTGATCGGCACGGCACTCAAGGGGAGCATCGGAAGCAGCATAATTATTAGTCTCCTGTCAGCAAGCTGTCGGCTGCGGGGATGGCGACTTGAGCCATCGGTCGTAAACTGTGACCCGTTTGGCACTGCAGGCGCTGCCGCAGGCCGCGATCTTTTATCGGACACCACAGAACTCAAGCGTTCCCCAAGATCAAAAGTTCGTAGCGTTCGGCAGCTCCTGCGCCGTAAACCTTTTGGTCTGCAGGTCCGATTCCGTTAAGATAGCCCGCTTTTTCAAGGTGGGAGTCAGGCAGCATGGCGCAGCAGTATCAACCGGGGCAACGCTGGATCAGTGACAGCGAAGCCGAGCTGGGTTTGGGCACCGTTCTGGCACAGGACGGCCGCTTGTTGACCGTGCTCTATCCGGCCACTGGCGAAACTCGCCAGTACGCGCTAAGGAATGCGCCCCTTACCCGCGTGCGATTTTCGCCGGGGGACTCCATCACTCATTTCGAAGGCTGGAAGCTGACCGTCCAGCAGGTCGACGACGTCGATGGCCTGTTGGTCTACCACGGTCTCAACGCCCAGAACGAAGCGGTCACCCTGCCGGAAACCCAGCTGTCGAACTTCATCCAGTTCCGTCTGGCCAGCGACCGTCTGTTCGCCGGGCAGATCGATCCGCTGGCCTGGTTCTCCCTGCGCTACAACACCCTGGAACACACCAGCCGCCAATTGCAGTCCGCGCTGTGGGGCCTGGGCGGCGTGCGAGCGCAACCGATCGCGCACCAACTGCACATTGCCCGTGAAGTCGCCGACCGCATTGCACCGCGCGTTCTGCTGGCCGACGAAGTGGGCCTGGGCAAAACCATCGAAGCCGGTCTGGTGATCCATCGCCAACTGCTGTCGGGCCGCGCCAACCGCGTGCTGATCCTGGTGCCGGAAAACCTCCAGCATCAGTGGCTGGTCGAGATGCGCCGCCGCTTCAACCTGCAAGTCGCGCTGTTCGACGAAGAACGCTTCATCGAAAGCGATGCCGCCAACCCGTTCGAAGACACCCAGCTCGCGCTGGTGGCCCTTGAATGGCTGGTCGACGATGAAAAAGCCCAGGACGCGCTGTTTGCCGCCGGCTGGGATTTGCTGGTGGTCGACGAAGCTCACCACCTGGTCTGGCACGAAGACAAGGCCAGCCCGGAATATTCGCTGGTCGAGCAACTGGCCGAAGTCATTCCCGGCGTGCTGCTGCTGACCGCCACCCCGGAGCAACTGGGCCAGGACAGCCACTTCGCGCGTCTGCGCCTGCTCGATCCCAACCGTTTCCATGATCTGGCCGCTTTCCGCGCCGAGAGCGAAAACTATCGCCCGGTGGCCGAAGCCGTTCAGGAGCTGCTGGACAAGGGGCGCCTGTCGCCGGAAGCACACAAGACCATTCACGGTTTCCTCGGCAATGAAGGCGAAGCCCTGCTGACCGCCGTGAACGATGGCGACACCGAAGCCAGCGCCCGTCTGGTGCGCGAGCTGCTTGACCGCCACGGCACCGGCCGCGTGCTGTTCCGTAATACCCGCGCCGCCGTGCAGGGTTTCCCGGAACGCAAGCTGCACCCGTACCCGCTGCCGTGCCCCGACGAATACCTCGAACTGCCGCTGGGCGATCACGCCGAGCTGTACCCGGAAGTCAGCTTCCAGGCTCAGCCGGACGCCAACGAAGAAGAACGCTGGTGGAAATTCGACCCGCGCGTCGAGTGGCTGATCGATCAGCTGAAAATGCTCAAGCGCACCAAAGTGCTGGTGATCTGCGCCCACGCCGAAACCGCCATGGACCTCGAAGACGCGCTGCGCGTGCGCTCCGGCATCCCGGCCACGGTGTTCCATGAAGGCATGAACATCCTCGAACGTGACCGCGCCGCCGCCTACTTCGCCGATGAAGAATTTGGCGCGCAAGTGCTGATCTGTTCGGAAATCGGCAGTGAAGGTCGCAACTTCCAGTTCTCGCACCACCTGGTGCTGTTCGATCTGCCGGCGCACCCGGACCTGCTGGAGCAGCGTATCGGCCGTCTGGACCGGATCGGCCAGAAGCACATCATCGAAGTGCACGTGCCGTACCTGGAAACCAGCCCGCAAGAGCGCTTGTTCCAGTGGTATCACGAAGCGCTGAACGCGTTCCTCAATACCTGTCCGACCGGTAACGCCTTGCAGCATCAGTTCGGCCCGCGCCTGCTGCCCCTGCTGGAAAACGCCGACGACGGCGAGTGGCAAGCGCTGATCGACGAAGCCCGCAGCGAGCGTGAGCGTCTGGAAGCCGAGCTGCACACCGGCCGCGACCGCTTGCTGGAACTCAATTCCGGCGGCGCTGGCGAAGGCGATGCGCTGGTCGAGGACATCCTCGAGCAAGACGATCAATTCACCCTGCCGATCTACATGGAAACCCTGTTCGACGCCTTCGGTATCGACAGCGAAGACCATTCGGAAAACGCACTGATCCTCAAACCGAGCGAAAAAATGCTCGACGCCAGTTTTCCGCTGGGCGACGACGAAGGCGTGACCATCACTTACGACCGCAACCAGGCGCTGTCTCGCGAAGACATGCAGTTCATCACCTGGGAGCACCCGATGGTGCAGGGCGGCATGGACCTGGTGTTGTCCGGTTCGATGGGCAACACCGCCGTGGCGCTGATCAAGAACAAGGCGCTGAAACCGGGCACCGTGTTGCTGGAACTGCTCTACGTCAGCGAAGTGGTTGCCCCGCGCTCGCTGCAACTGGGTCGCTACCTGCCGCCGGCCGCCTTGCGCTGCCTGCTCGATGCCAATGGCAACGACCTGTCGGCCCGGGTCTCGTTCGAGACCCTGAACGATCAGCTGGAAAGCGTGCCCCGTGCCAGCGCCAACAAGTTCATCCAGGCCCAGCGCGATCAGTTGACGCCACGGATCAACGCCGGCGAAGAGAAGATCTTCCCGCGTCACGCCGAGCGCGTGGCTGAGGCGCAGCGTCGTCTGGCGGCCGATACCGACGAAGAACTGGCGCGCCTGACCGCGTTGCAAGCGGTCAACCCGACCGTGCGCGACAGCGAACTGGTGGCACTGCGTAACCAGCGCGAGCAAGGCCTGGCGATGCTCGACAAGGCTGCGTTGCGACTGGAAGCGATTCGGGTGTTGGTGGCGGGTTAAGTCCCCTGCTCCACCGCTTAAAAACAAGGCCCGCAGCGATGCGGGCCTTTTTTTATGCCTGGTTTTTGTTTTGCGGCTGATGGCCTCTTCGCGAGCAAGCCCGCTCCCACAGGGGATCTGTGGTGTACACAAAATCCAATGTGGGAGCGGGCTTGCTCGCGAAGAACGATAACGCGGTCTTTCAGCTAAACCGCAGTGTTCCCTTCGCGGGCAAGCCTCGCGCCCACAGGGCTTGGCGGCTCAACTACCGCTACCAACCCATCCTTCATTCGCTTCGCATCGCGCACAAAACACCGCGAGGCCAGAAACAGAAACACCATGGTGAAGAACAGAGCCACCGGAATCAGGTACATCGCATCATGCAGGCCGACTGCCTTGAACGCCTCGGTCATCTGCTCGGCGCCTTCCGCCAGCATCGCCGTGTGGGCGAAGTGATCGGATAGACCACCCACCACCACCGGCCCCAAACCACCGCCCAGCAAATACAGCCCGGCAAAGAACAACGCCATCGCCGTGGCCCGCAAGCGTGGCTCGACCACGTCTTGAATCGCCGTATAGACGCAGGTGTAGAAGTTGTAGGCGAACAACCAACCGACGCTGAACACCGCGACAAACACGCCAATCTCGATCCGCCCCGAATGCAGCGCCCACGCCGTGCACACGGTTGAAATGATCAGGCTGAACGCGGCAAACAACAGCCGTCCGTTTGCGACGCGCTGGTGAATTTTGTCTGCCACCCAACCGCCCAGCGTCAGGCCGAACAGCCCGGTCACGCCGACGATCACCCCGGTCGCCACTGCCGCTTCCTGCAAGGGCATCAGGAAGTAACGTTGCAGCATCGGCACCATAAACGAGTTGCAGGCATACGTTGCGAAGTTGAAGCACAGCCCGGCCATTACCAGCCACAAGAACGTCGGCACCGCCAGCACCCGGCGGATCGGCCGATCTACGCGCTCCTGCGATATCTGCACGGTTTCTGCGGCGCCGCGTTTCGGCTCCTTGATGAAGAACATGAAGATCGCGAGGATCAGCCCCGGCACCGCCGCGATGAAGAACGGGGCACGCCAGCTGTCGAACGCCTTGACCATCCAGCCGATGGTGAAGAACGCCAGCAACAGCCCCAGCGGCAGACCCAGCATAAAGATACCCATCGCCCGCGCGCGGCGGTGCGCCGGGAACAGGTCGCCGATCAGCGAGTTGGCAGCCGGTGCGTAACTGGCCTCGCCAATGCCGATGCCCATGCGCACGATCAGAAAGCCCCAGAAACTGCCGACCAGACCGTTGACCGCCGTCAACCCGCTCCACACCGCCAGGCCCCACCCCATCAATTTGCTACGCGAACCGGTATCGGCCATGCGCCCCAACGGCAGGCCGGCAATCGCGTAGACCAGGGTGAATGCGGTGCCGACGATCCCCAGCTGAAAGTCGCTGAGGTGCCATTCCATACGGATCGGCTCGATGATGATCGCCGGAATGGTGCGGTCGAAGAAGTTGAAGAGGTTGGCCAGAAACAACAGGAACAGAATGCGCCAGGCATTCGCCGCTTGGGTCGAGTTCTGCATGGGTCCGTCTCTTTTATTGTTATGAGGCTTCACTGCCCCCGGAGTCTGCAATCTAGTCACGCGCGAGCGCCGCGTCTGCGATCATTTGCCAGCCTGATATCAGACCATCGCACCCGCCCCAGCACAGTGACCCTCTGTGGGAGCGCACTGTGGATTTTTGGTGGGTTCGAGCATCCGACCGGCTGCTGAAATATACCTGCCCGCCCCCCTTCCCAAGTCCGGGGCGAAGCCTAGAATAGCGGCCTTGTCTGCCTCACCGTTACCCCCATCCCTCTTTGACTATCGCCCATGTCCGAAGCCAGTCCGTGTCTGAATTGCGGTGCCTGCTGTTCTCATTTCCGCGTGTCTTTTTTCTGGGGTGAATGCACCTCGGCCGGGGGTACGGTGCCCGACGAACTGGTCGCGCCGATCAGCCCCAGCCGAGTGGCCATGCTGGGCACCGACTGTAAACCGACCCGCTGCGTCGGGCTGGTCGGCGAAGTCGGCAGCACCGTGCAATGCTCGATTTACGATCAGCGTTCCAGCACCTGCCGGGAGTTCGATGCGTCGTGGGCCAATGGCGAAGCGAACGTCGATTGCGACGCCGCGCGGGCCGCGTTCGGCCTGCCGGCCTTGCAACCGGAATACGAAATAGCGCTATAACCACAGCGCTGGAGGCTTAGCGCCAATCGCTATTGTATTAATACCAAAATCATTAGCATCAACATGCCATCACGGCTTGCGCTCGGTGCAAGGCACCTATACTTCAAGACATTCGCCAGCGCGCAGGTCGCCGGCCAGATGACCTGATGGGGCATGGCTATGGATTGGCTTGGTTTGCATTTTGTTACCGAGTTGCCACGGAGCGGCCAAGTCATTCTCCAGTGCAGCCACGAGCCGATTCTGGTGGCCATTGCTTACCTCGTCGCCTGCGCCGCAGCCTTCGCCACGCTGGACATGGCGGAACGTGTCGGGCATGCCGAAAAACCTTCCGCCCGACGGCTGTGGTGCTGGGTCGGCGCCGGTTGCCTGGCCGGCGGAGTCTGGGCCATGCACTTCATCGGCATGCTCGCCTTCAAGACGCCGATCCAGGTCCACTACCAATTGCCAGTCACCCTCGTCTCACTGGCCGTCGCGCTGCTCGCCTCGTGGCTGGCGATGCACACGTTGAGTCATCCGCACCTGAACCTGCGCCAATACCTGCAAGCTTCCCTCTTCATCGGCCTGGGCATCGCGACGATGCATTACGTGGGCATGACCGCCCTGCATTCGGACGCCGTGGCCTATTACCACCCGGGCCTGTTTGCCTTGTCGATCACCTTCGCCATCGCGGCCGCGCTGGCCGCGTTGTTGCTGTCCCGGTACTTGCGCACCGGCAGCGGCCTGTTTCACCAAGTGTTCAAATACAGCGCCAGCCTGGTGCTGGGGGCCGGCATTGTCAGCATGCACTTCACCGGCATGGCCGCGATGGACCTGGTGCTGCCCGCCGGCATACCGATGGCCCTGCCCTCCGAAAACAATCACCTGCAACTGGGCCTGATGATTGCGGTGATCATGTTGCTGATTATCGGCAGCTGCATCAGCGCGGCGCTGGCGGATAAAAAACTGCAACACAAGGAACGCGACCTGCAACGCGTCAATACCCTGCTCAGTCAACTCGACCAGGCGCGACTGTCGCTGCAACAGGTGGCGCACTACGACGCCTTGACCAATCTGGTCAACCGTCGTGGCTTCAACCAGATCTTCGCCGAGAAACTGCTCGAGAAGACCCACGAAGGCGGGATGCTGGCGGTGATCTTTCTCGACATCGACCACTTCAAGCGCATCAACGACAGCCTCGGCCATGACGCCGGGGATGAACTGCTCAAAGTCATCGCCAGCCACATCAAAGGCTCGGTACGCGGTCACGAAGACGTGGTCGCGCGGTTCGGCGGCGATGAATTCTGCATCCTCATCAGCCTGCATGACCGCGAAGAAGCGCGGCACATGGCCCAGCGCATCATGCTGAAAATGAAAGAGCCCATCGAGCTGTCCGGGCGGCGCATGGTCATGACGACCAGCATCGGCATCAGCCTGTTTCCGCAAGACGGCACCACCTGCGAAGAATTGCTCAAACACGCCGACCTGGCGCTGTATCAGTCCAAGGGCAGCGGCCGCAATGGCCTGAATTTCTTCAGTTGCAACCTGAAAAACCGCGCCACGCTGGAACTGCAACTGGAAGAAGAACTGCGCCATGCCCTGCGCGAAGAAGCGGGGCTGGTGCTGTATTACCAGCCGATCTATGACCTGAAAACCGGCACGGTGGCCAAACTCGAAGCGCTGATTCGCTGGCAACACCCGGTGCACGGTCTGCTGGCCCCGGACCGATTTATCGCGATTGCCGAAGCCAACGACCTGATCGCCGAACTGGACAACTGGGTGCTGCGCAAAGCCTGCGAGGATTTGGGCGAGCTGTCCCGCAGCGGCTGCGAAACGCTGAAGATCGCGGTGAACTGCTCGCCCCTGAACCTGGCCCGGGAAGAGCTGGCCGATGAAATCGAACACGCGTTGCGGGTGTCCGGGGTGGCGCCGCAACGGCTGGAACTGGAGGTGACCGAAAATGCGCTGATGGGCAACATCGCCAACACACTGGTGTTGCTGCGCCAGATTCGTGCCCTCGGCGTGTCGCTGTCCATCGACGACTTTGGCACCGGTTATTCGTCCCTGGCCTACCTCAAGCGCCTGCCACTGAACACATTGAAAATCGACCGCTCGTTCATTCAGGACATTCCCAAGGCCACGCAGGACATGGAGATCGTCCAGGCCATTATTGTCATGGCCCACACCCTGCATTTGCAGGTGGTCACCGAAGGCGTCGAGACCCTCGAGCAATACGAATTTCTTGAACGCCACGGTTGCGATTACGTCCAGGGTTACCTGCTCAGCCGGCCGGTGCCGCTGGAGGAGTTGCGGCCGGTCCTGAACGAAATCAACCAGCGCAAACACTCGCGCGGCGTCAGCGCTCTGACTCTGGCTCGCGGTACCCCCGCTCCCCTGCAAGCGCATCCGTTGTGCGCCCCATCCGCTGATCGGCGTGGCTGACCCCTTGCTCGCGGGAGAATGTCTCAATTCGGCGACCCCCAACAAAGGTCGGGTTGACATCATTTAGCCTCCTCACGATTAAAGATCGCCGAAAATCGGCCGATTCATCATGACTAAGGAAAGGATTCCCCCGAGCGAAACGCCGAACCTGGTGACACCGCTTGGGCAAAATACGCGCTTGAAAAGTCGCGAGTTCCTATTCCGTGAAGGTCCGGTGACCCTTTGTCGCCGAGCCACCCAGCCCAGGTACATGGCGCCCAATGACTTCTAAAAACAATCCGGCCACTACGGTTTCCGATCTGACACTGAGCCCTGCGACCAACAGCCCCTCACCGTCGAAGCCATTGATCCCGTCGCGTCCGCTGGCCAGTCAGCAATACCTGTATTTCACCGAAACCAACACCGACCGCATCCTCGATAACCTCGACGGCCTGCGTGACATGGTGTTCCCGCGTCCACCGCACATGGAAGGCGACAACGAACAGCACAACGACCAGGAATTCCCGTCGGTGTGCCTGATCGGCCTCGGTCGCTGCGGCTCCAACATTGCGCTGGATGTGGCGGAGCTGGTGTACAACGCCCGAAAGTTCTACCTCAACGAATTCAACAACGAAGACCGCCTGTCGCCGGACAAACGCTTCGCCGAAAAGGGCTACAGCCCGGCGCAATGGATCCGCAACAACCTGCGCCTGGGGCCGAACAAGGCCACCAAACCGGTGTTCCTGGTCGAGCCGCTGGTGATGCTCGGCGACCTGGACAAAGACATTGCCGGTCGCATCCGCTTCTCGCGCAAGGGCGAAAAAAGCGGCTTCCTGCGCGACTACAGCAAGATGAAAATCATGGACTTGTCGGAAGTCCACGCCGGTGGCGCCGGTAACGCGCCGATCCTCGGTCAGTACCTGGCCAAGATCATCCTGAACAAGGACACCCAGCGTTTCTCCAGCCCCGACTGGAAGATGATTCACTCGTACCTGATCGACAGCTGCGGCATCAAGGCCAACCAGTCGCGCCTGTATTTCTCGATTTTCAGTGCCGGCGGCGGTACCGGTTCGGGCATGGCCTCCGAATTCGGCTTGGCCCAGCAGCACTCGTACATGAACAAGACGTTCGATACCAAACCGATGGATGAGCACGACGGCAAAAGCGGTCACTCCTTCGTCTTCGAGCCGATCTTCACCAGCGGCATCTGCGTGCTGCCGAACATTTCCGACCACCGCAGTGAAATGTCCGAGGCGTTGCACATCAACGCCGGTCGCCTGTTATGCAAATACCTGTCGGAAGAATGGGACTTCTCCTACAACTTCGACAACGAAGACAGCAGCGAAGCCAGCGTCATGGGCCGTATCCGCCCATGGAACGCGATGATGCTGATCTCCAACGACATCATGCGGTACGCCGAAGAAAGCGATGACGGCAACATTCAGAACATCGACGTCAACGCCATGGAAAAGCACGCCAACCAGTACATTTCCCAGCAGATCTTCAACATTCTGACGGCGCAAGCGGTCACGACCGACTACGACCAGAACTATTTCCGTCGCGCCGGCATCGACATCGGCGAAACCATTCGCCTCGACGCCAACGACCTGTTCATGAGTCTGGCCGGCCCGGTGGCGATTGCCTACGCCGAGTCCGTGGTGCCGGAAACGCCACCGCCGAGCAACGACAAGTTCAAGGTGTTCGAGAAAGAGCCGCAGCGCCTGAACATCGACGACTTGTTCTTCCGCTCCATCGACTTGCCGCACTTCAACAAAGTGACCCAGGCGATCGAGGGCATCAGCCTGTTGCCGATCGAGTCCAAGCGTTATCGCGCCTCGCTGGAGCAATACAAGAATTCCGGCTATGACGCCGCCGCGCTGCACGACCTGCACTTCTTCAAGAACTGCTCGTCGGTGGTGTCGATTGTGTCGCTGCCCAAGGATTACAAGCTGTCCTACATGGACCTGAACCGGTTGAAGACGCACCTCAACAGCCTGTTCCCCAATACCACGCTCAAGCGCTATGCGCTGGTGATCGGGGCGTCGGCCAACTTGTCGTTGACCACGTTGATCGCCAAGAGCCCGTGCCTGTCGGACGACTTCCTGACGCTGATCGTCGCGTTCATCAAGCGCTGCTTCGCGAAAAACCCGTACCGCTTCGACGACACGCTCGATAACTCGCTCCTCGACTTCATCATCAACGAAGACTTCGACGAAGACCGGATCGACGACTTGCTCAACGAGTTCGAGAACCCGGCGAAGATCCTCGATACCAACTGGTACGCGATCAAACCGATGTACGAGAAGAAGTACCGCGAGCTGATCAGCGACAAGGACAAGTTTGTCTCGATCAATGACATTCGCCTGTCGCGCGACTGCGTGAAGAAGGCGATCAAATACCTGCGTGAGATTTACCGCCACCGGATTGGCAAGACCAAGGTTATTTCCCTTAATAACCATACCGGCAAGAGTTTTACGATCTGAGGCAAGACCGTTTCTCGGCCATTCGCGAGCAAGCCCGCTCCCACCGTTGATCGCAATCCTGCCCAAGGAAGCCGATCAAATGTGGAAGCGGGCTTGCTCGCGAAAGCAGCCGCCATTCAGCGCAAATCTCAACATTCAGAAACAATTAAGCAGCCCGAAGGCTGCTCGTTAAACTGTTCCCGTTACGTGCACGTCACCCTCATCCAGACCGGGCTGTGGCCTTTCTCCACGGCAACCTGCCAGCACGCTACTCACCTACACACTTTCACCTGACGCAAAGACGCACCAACAGAGTGCAAGACCTCAGCTCGTCGCCCTTTCCTGGATCAAAATCCACGGCGAAACCACCACTGCCCACAGCTCGGGATCACGTTCGAAAAGATCCAGCGCCCGCGTTTCAGACAGCTTGGCGAGTTTGTCGGCGGCCAGCCAGGCAGCGACTTTCTCGCCTTCGTCCGTGGCTACGGCTTCGGCCGCGACAATCAAATCCAGCCCGGGGTCGACCCACAATAGGGCACCCTTGGCGAAGAACGGCTCCAGCTCTTTCCAGGTAATAGATGCGGTTTCACCAAGCAGCTTGGCATAGAGGGTGCTAGGTTCTTGATTCATGGGCGCTGTCCGGAAAAGAAATCGACGCGAATGATAACGTCGGTGGTCCGTCAGAAAAACCCGGATGCAATTGAGTCACCGATTGAAAAGAGCAGGAGAGCCAAGGAATGCCGCTGAATCAAGCAATTAGCCAGCTAACATCCCGCCGCGATTCTGTCTTTTTCTTTCAATAAAGCGACACCCTCAGGTTTTGCCCCCCGACGCCAGCTTCCCAGGCTAACAATTGGCGCTCTACACTGTACCGGTACAGTTGCCGGGGGCATTTTCCGGAGGATATCCAAGATATCTGACCCGGTTCTGCTGCTACGGCACCAGGACTATAAAAACTACAACAGTAAGAGTGGAGCACTATGACTAAGGCTACTAAGCAGATTTCCAAACTGTTTGCCGCTATGGTTCTGGCCGGGGTTGCCAGCCATTCGTTCGCAGCTGACACCATCAAGATCGGCATCGCCGGCCCTAAGACCGGTCCTGTAGCCCAATACGGCGACATGCAGTTCAGTGGCGCCAAAATGGCCATCGAGCAAATCAACGCCAAGGGCGGCGTAGACGGCAAGCAACTCGAAGCCGTTGAATACGATGACGCCTGTGATCCAAAACAAGCGGTCGCGGTCGCGAACAAAGTCGTCAACGACGGCGTCAAGTTCGTGGTCGGTCACCTGTGCTCCAGCTCCACCCAACCGGCTTCGGACATCTACGAAGACGAAGGCATCATCATGATCACCCCGGCTGCCACCAGCCCGGACATCACCGCTCGCGGTTACAAAATGATCTTCCGTACTATCGGTCTGGACAGCGCCCAGGGCCCTGCCGCCGGTAACTACATCGCCAAATTCGTCAAACCAAAAATCGTTGCGGTTTTGCACGACAAGCAGCAGTACGGTGAAGGCATCGCCACCGCCGTTAAGCAGACCCTCGAGAAAGATGGCGTGAAAGTCGCCGTGTTCGAAGGCATCAACGCTGGCGACAAGGACTTCTCGTCCATCATCGCCAAGCTCAAGCAAGCCAACGTCGACTTCGTTTACTACGGCGGCTACCACCCTGAGCTGGGCCTGATCCTGCGTCAAGCCCAGGAAAAAGGCCTGAAAGCCAAGTTCATGGGTCCGGAAGGCGTGGGTAACGACTCCATTTCGCAGATCGCCAAAGACGCTTCCGAAGGCCTGCTGGTAACCCTGCCGAAATCCTTCGACCAGGATCCGGCCAACATCGCCCTGGCTGACGCGTTCAAAGCGAAGAAAGAAGACCCAAGCGGTCCGTTCGTGTTCCCGGCCTACTCGGCGGTGGAAGTGATTGCTGACGGTATCAAGGCTGCCAAGTCCGAAGACACCGCCAAAGTGGCTGCTGCCATCCACGCCGGCACTTTCAAAACCCCGACCGGCGACCTGAGCTTCGACGCCAAGGGCGACTTGAAAGACTTCAAATTTGTGGTTTACGAGTGGCACTTCGGCAAACCAAAAACTGAAGCTTCGCCTCAGTAAGGCTATGCCTGACTGACTGCCAATAAAGCCCACGGCGTGCCGTGGGCTTTGTTTTACGAACGTATAGGGCCGCGCTGGCGTGATCCGCCAGTCTCCCCACCTGAAAATCTCAAAACCGTCATCAGCGGTTCGCTGGCAATCCTCGAATTCGAAGTGGATGCAGATCCACGGGGCTCGAGCGGGAAAATGACTCCACCAGTGAAATGCGTATCAGGTTTTTAGGAGCGCAGTAATGCCTGACATCTATCACTTTTTCCAACAGCTGGTTAATGGTCTGACCATTGGCAGCACGTATGCCCTGATCGCCATCGGCTATACGATGGTTTACGGCATCATTGGAATGATCAACTTCGCTCACGGCGAGGTGTACATGATTGGCTCCTACGTGGCGTTCATCGCCATCGCCGGGCTGACCATGATGGGACTCGACAGTGTTCCGCTGTTGATGACCGCCGCTTTCCTCGCGACGATCGTCGTGACCAGTGCCTACGGCTACAGCATCGAACGGATCGCCTATCGCCCCTTGCGTGGCAGCAACCGTCTGATCCCGCTGATTTCCGCCATCGGCATGTCGATCTTCCTGCAGAACACGGTTCTGCTGGCGCAAGACTCCAAGGACAAATCCATCCCCAACCTGATTCCGGGCAACATTGCCTTTGGGCCAGGTGGCGCACATGAAGTGCTGATTTCCTATATGCAAATCGTGGTGTTCGTGGTGACCCTGGTCGCCATGCTCGGCCTGACGCTGTTCATCTCCCGCTCTCGCCTGGGTCGCGCCTGCCGTGCCCTTGCGAGTCGACTTTATCCAGTGGGATGGTGGGCTACTAATAAGGAAAACATTCAATCCCTGAATGATCGGAT
>NZ_JBNNWE010000040.1:0-51885 GCF_050280905.1 Pseudomonas sp. NPDC086278 | reverse complement strand
ACCACCTGATCCCATCCCGAACTCAGCAGTGAAACGATGCATCGCCGATGGTAGTGTGGGGTTTCCCCATGTGAGAGTAGGTCATCGTCAAGATTGAATTCCGAAACCCCTGTCTGCGTATGCAGACAGGGGTTTTGTCGTTTAGGCCCAGATAAAAAGTCCGTTGGCCATACCACAAAAACAAAAAAGCCAGCCCCTAATGATCAGGGGCTGGTTTTTTTACAGGCCCACTATTTAGAACTGATAACTCACCGTGGCAGCGACGTTGCGCTCCTCACCCAGGTAGCAGTAGTTCAGACTGGCACAGGACGCCACATAGGATTCGTTTGTCAGGTTGTTCGCGTTCAGGCGTACGTCAACGCCTTTCAAGCCCACCTTGCCCAAGTCATAGCCAATAGAGGCGTCAAACAGCGTGTAAGAAGGCACCTTCATGGTGTTTTCCGCATCTGCCCAACTGTAGCCGACATATCGCACACCACCGCCTAAACGAAGCCCATCCAGTGCCGCGCTGTCGAACTTGTAGTCTGCCCACACCGACGCCATATGCCGTGGTGCCTGAGTTGGCGAATTACCCTTGTTCTCGATCGCATCGCTGGGCGTGCTCAACGTGCTAATCATCGACTTCGAATATTCAATGTCAGTAAACGTATAGCTGCCGAGTACTTTCAGGTTGTCAGTCAATTGCATGTGCGCTTCCAGTTCAAGTCCCTGGGAACGCACAGCGCCAACGGCCCGGTAGAAGACTTCCTGTGGCAGCTTGGTCGCCAGGTTTTCCTGATCAATACGGAACAGCGACGCGGTAAACAAGTTATCGGTGCCCGGCGGCTGATACTTCAAGCCGACCTCCCATTGAGTGCCATCGGTCGGTGCCAAAGGGTTACCGGCACTGTCCGCGTAAGAGTTCGGGTTGAAGGACTCGGAATAGCTGATATACGGCGCCAACCCGCTATCAAACAGATACAGCGCCCCCGCGCGACCTGTCAGCTTGGTGCGTTTGTCACTGATTTCAGTGCCCACTGGCCGACCGGTTTCTGCCAGTCGATTCTCATCGGAGGTTTCGACCCAGTCCTGGCGCATCCCGAGAGAAAAGCGCCACTTATCCAGCTCGATCAGGTCCTGCAAATAGACGCCGGTCTGCTCCAGGCGCCGCAAGTAACTGGTCTCACCGTAGAAGTCGATCGTCGAGTTGCCATACACCGGGTTGAACGCATCAATCGGCGCAACTGCCCCGGCTGCCCAGTCGACCACGGTTTTGCGTCGCTGATAATCGGCGCCCATCAGCACGGTGTGCTTGGTGGCCCCGGTGAAGAAATCCGCTTGCAGCATGTTATCGACGATAAACGCATGCAGTTTCTCGTCGCCACCCGTGTAATAACGGTTCAACTCATTGCTCGTCGCAGTGGTCCAGCCATAGGCGTAAACCTGATCCAGCTTCACCTTGGAATCGAGGTAACGAAAGTTCTGCCGCGCGGTAAAGACATCATTGAAACGATGCTCAAACTGGTAGCCAAACGACTGCTGGTCACGTTGATAGCCATCAATGCCGGGCTCACCTTCGAAGAAGTGCGGCGAGATCCGGTTGCCATTGCGCTGATGGAGTGTGCCGTCGGCCGGCACGCCGGCGTGATAGCCGCCATCGGGGTCGTTTTGTAGATAGGCCTGCAGCGTCAGCGACGTATCTTCGGTGAAGTCGATGCTCACCGTCGGCGCCAGGGCGAAGCGCTTTTCCCGATTGTGGTCGAACTGTGTGTCGGATTGATCCGTCAGTCCTGTCAGACGATAGGCGATGCGCTTGTCGTCATCCACCGGGCCGCTGAAGTCGAATCCCATGCCGCGCTGGCCTTGGGTGCCGACAGTCGCTTGAACCTGATGATAGGCCTCATACAGCGGCTTTTTACTGGTCAACGCCACCAGGCCACCCGGCGAGCTGCGCCCGTACAGCACCGAGGATGGGCCTTTGAGGATATCTATCCGCTCCAGGAAGTACGGGTCGACCTGCATGGTGCTGTAGGTCCCGCTGTCACCCATGGATTTCAAGCCATCGAGATAGATGTTATCCACCGAGCCATCGTTGAAACCGCGCATCGCCACGTAGTCGTATCGGTGAGTCGCGCCATACGGATTGGTCAGCACGCCGGGGGTGTAGCGCATGGCCTGAGACACGGTTTGCGAGCCTTGATCATCCATTTGCTCGCGCGTGACCACGGACACACTTTGCGAGGTTTCCAGCAACGCCGTGCTGGTCTTGGTGGCGACCTGGCTGTGCGTGGCGTTGTAGCCGTCCATGCTGCCCAGCGCGTTACCGAGCGCGAACCCTCGGATGTCGGTCGCGGGCAGCGCCAGCGCTTCGGTGTCGGCAGCCTGGCGCAACACATAGCTGCGGCCATCCTGGCTGACCGCGGCCAGCCCCGAGCCGCTGAGCAATTGGCTCAACGCCTGGTCCGCCGAATATTCGCCTTGCACACCGGGAGACTGCAGGTCCGCCGTCTGCGCAGGCGTCATCGCTAAGGTGATGCCCGCCTGACGCGCGAATTGATTGAGCACATCACTCAACGGG
Organism: Pseudomonas sp. NPDC086278; assembly: GCF_050280905.1. NCBI lineage: Bacteria > Pseudomonadati > Pseudomonadota > Gammaproteobacteria > Pseudomonadales > Pseudomonadaceae > Pseudomonas > Pseudomonas sp. NPDC086278. The sequence continues at coordinate 49,328 of NZ_JBNNWE010000040.1, read as the reverse complement.
CCGGCGCCGACGTTGTAGCGGTGAAGGCTGACGGCGTTGCCCTCGGCGGCAGCACCCAGCGTCGGCAGCAGGCCGACACCCAGCGCCGTCGAAAACAACGCCGCGCGAACGGCATGGCGCAACAGGCCCGAATCCGCAGTGAATTGAGGAAAGTTCTTACTGGTGGTACGCGCAGTCATTGTAGGTTTCCGTAGGAAGTCGTCGAAGTCAGTGTGCTTACTGACTAAGCCGGGCTCACACGGAAAACCCGCCAAAAATAATTCAGACCTGTCGCTCCAGCGTCACCCACCATCGGGTGCGATAGCGCAATTGCACCGGCAACGTCTGCGGCAGGATGGCCAGCAACTGATCGGTGTTTTCCAGACGGAAGACACCCGACAGGCGCAAGTCGGCAATGTCGGCCGCACAACTGAGATAACCGTGGCGGTAACGGCCGACTTCGCTGAGGAAGTCGCCCAGACGCATGTTGCGCGTGACGATCAAACCATCAACCCAAGCCCCGACATCCATGTCCAACGGCGGCAACAACGTCGCTCGAAGGTGATCAACGCGATAGCTTTGTCCCGGATGCACTTGAGTCGGCACACCACCCGCACCCAGTGGAGAGTGGATCAAAACCAAGCCACTGGTAACGCTGAGCCGTGTGCAGTCGGCGTCCTGACGCAAAATGAAACGCGCCCCGATGCCTTCGTAGACACCCTGCCGGCTCTGCACACGCAGTGGTCGATCAAACGGAGATGCTTCATCAATTCCGCCGCAGGTCACGATGATCTCGCCGCGAGTGAGGTTGATCAGCCGCTGCGCGGCGGTGTAGTCGAGGTCCACCGCACTCGCCGTGTTGAGCTCCAGGCGCGTTCCGTCCGGTAACTGAAAACCGCGTCGCTCACCGGTGGCCGTCGCGAAGTCGGCGGTCCACTGCTGCCAGCCGACCACGTCCTTGCCCAACCACGCCGCCGAACCCATCAACAATGCACCCGACAGCAGTTTCAGCGCCTGGCGTCGCCCCAATCCCTGAGCACTGTTTTCCAGGGTGTTGAAAGCCACCTGTGCGCCGGGGACTGCGCGCAAATTGCTGCTCAGCTCGTTTTGCAGCGACTGTACGCGCTGCCACGCCAGTTCATGCTCGAAATGCTCTGCCCGCCAGACTTCGCATTGCTGGCGCAGCTTTGGATTGCTCGCGTTATTGCGCAGTCGCAGCAACCAATGGATGGCCTGTTTGACCACTTGCTGATGGGGCTCGCCGCGCCGGCTCAGTGATGAGTTATCCACAGAGATCACGCCTCATACCGCAACACATAACAGTGAAAGAGCGCGTCCGCGACGTAGCGCTCCACCGAGCGCAGGGACAGGCCCATCTGCGCGGCGACCTGTTTGTGAGTCAATCCTTCGCACTGCGCCAGCAGAAAAGCCTGACGCACTTTCGGCTTCAGTCCTTCAAGCAGGCGGGCGATGCTCTCCAGCAACTCAAGCACCAGTGCTCGCGCTTCGGCGGTCGGAGTTTGTGCTTCCGGCAAATGCGCGATGGTGTCGAGATACGCGCGCTCGATTTCTTCGCGGCGCCAGTGATCGATCACCAGGCCGCGCGCAATTGTGCGCAGAAATGCGCGGGGCGCTTTCAGTTCAAGGCGTTCGGTTCGTTGCAGCAGGCGGACGAAGGTGTCCTGAGCCAGGTCCGCCGCATCGGCCGCGTTGCCCAGCCGCGCACGCAGCCACGTATCAAGCCAACCGTGATGGCTGCTGTAAAGCGCTTGTACTGCAAACTCAGGTGAGGACATGAACGCAACAGCCCGGCAGGTCACAAATGATAATTAGTCGCATTGTTATCAAGGGCCGGGTAATTTGCAACTGCCAGCCGTACAAGCGCCGTTACAAAAACACTAATCAATTGCCCTGGCGGCCGTTCGACGGGAAAGGCTGGGCATTTGGTACATCTGCTCAAGGTTTCCAGACTTGCTGCCGACAGACTGGCGAGACATGCGTGCACCAAAGCAGAGCGGCCGCAGAGTACCGCCTGCGCTGTTACATGGAATGTTGCAACACGGAACGCATCCCCACTTTTTGCATAAGAAGCCCCATGAAATGAATCTCAAGTTCAGCCACAAAATTCTGCTGGCCGCCTCTGGCGTCGTGGTGCTGGCTTTCGCGTTGTTCACTTTGTACAACGACTATCTGCAACGAAATACCATCCGGCAAAACCTCGAGTCCTCCGTTCAGCAAGCTGGCGATCTGACTGCCAGTAGCGTGCAGAACTGGATAAGCGGCCGGGTGCTGGTGCTCGAGAACCTCGCGCAGAACGTCGCCCATCAAGGCGCCAGCGCCGACCTCGCGGGGCTGCTCGACCAACCCGCCCTCACCTCGAACTTCCAGTTCACCTACGTCGGCCAGACCAATGGCGTATTTACCCAGCGCCCGGACGCCAAGATGCCCGACGGTTACGATCCGCGTCAGCGTCCCTGGTACAAACAAGCCGTCGCGGCCGACAAGACCATGTTGACCCCGCCCTACATGGCCGCCGTCGGTGGCCTGGTGGTGACCATCGCCCTGCCGGTGAAGAACAATGGCGAATTACTCGGCGTGGTCGGCGGCGACCTGAGCCTGGAAACCCTGGTGAAAATCATCAACTCGGTTGACTTCGGTGGCATCGGTCACGCGTTCCTGGTCAGCGCCGACGGTCAAGTGATCGTCAGCCCGGACAAAGACCAGGTGATGAAAAACCTGAAGGACATCTACCCGAATGCCGGCGTGCGCATTGAGAAGGGCAATCAGCAAGTCACTTTGAACAAACAGCAACGCATCCTCTCGTTCACGCCGGTCAGCGGTTTGCCGAACGCTCAGTGGTACATCGGTCTGTCGATCGACAAGGACAAGGCCTACGCGCCATTGAGCCAGTTCCGCACCTCGGCGCTGATCGCCATGTTCATCGCCGTGAGCGTGATTGCCGTGCTGTTGAGCCTGCTGATCAACGTGCTGATGCGTCCGCTGACCACCATGGGCCGCGCCATGCAGGACATCGCGCAAGGCGAAGGCGACCTGACCCGCCGCCTGGCGGTCGAAAGCCAAGACGAGTTCGGCGAACTGGGCGGTTCGTTCAACCAGTTCGTGGAGCGGATTCACGCTTCGATTTGCGAAGTGTCCTCGGCCACCCGTCAGGTGCATGACCTGTCGCAACGGGTGATGGCGTCGTCCAACGCTTCGATCATCGGCTCCGACGAACAAAGCGCGCGCACCAACAGTGTGGCGGCGGCGATCAACGAACTGGGCGCCGCCACCCAGGAAATCGCGCGCAACGCGGCCGATGCTTCCCAGCACGCGAGCGGCGCGAGTGAGCAGGCCGATGACGGTCGGCAGGTGGTGGAAAAAACCATCCTGGCCATGACCGAGCTGTCGCAGAAAATCAGCCTGTCTTGCACCCAGATCGAAACGTTGAATGCCAGCACCGACAACATCGGGCACATTCTGGACGTGATCAAAGGCATCTCGCAGCAGACCAATTTGCTCGCGCTCAATGCGGCCATCGAAGCCGCGCGTGCCGGTGAGGCCGGTCGTGGTTTTGCGGTGGTGGCGGACGAGGTGCGCAACCTGGCGCATCGCACCCAGGAATCGGCGGAAGAAATCCACAAGATGATCAGCTCGCTGCAAATCGGTTCGCGCGAGGCGGTGACCACCATGAACGCCAGCCAGGTGTCCAGCGAGCAGAGCGTTGAAGTGGCGAATCAGGCCGGCCTGCGATTGGTCAGCGTGACCAAGCGTATCGGTGAAATCGACGGCATGAACCAGTCGGTGGCGGCGGCGACGGAAGAGCAGACGGCGGTGGTGGAAACCCTCAACGTCGACGTTAACCAGATCAATCTGCTGAACCAGCAGAGCGTGGCCAACCTCAATGAAACGTTGAAGGATTGTGATGCGCTGTCGGTGCAGGCGAACCGGTTGAAGCAGTTGGTGGACAGCTTCAAGATCTGATTCGGGCCAGTCGGACCGCGTCATCGTTCATGCGCGAGCAAGCCCGCTCCCACAGGTTGACCGCGTTTGGTATGGAGAAACGCGGTCAACCTGTGGGAGCGGGCTTGCTCGCGAATGCGGTAAACGAATCGCCGCTAAACCAACGCCCTACGCAAACAGCTTCAGCACATTGTTCATCGCATCATCGGCAAACCCCTGCACAAAATCCTTGAACCCCGGCAACGCATCGGCGCCGCCCTGAGCCGGTTCGGCAATGATGGTCCAGGTCGCCCGCGACTTGCCCGCGCCTAGCGGCTCGACACTCATCGCCGCCCACAAATTGGCCACGCCCAACGTGTTGTAGATCGTGGTCCAGGTCATGTTCAGTGCCTGGTCATCCCGCGAGTTGAGTTGCTCGACCACCAGGTTGCCGTCCTTGAAAAATTTCTTGCGCAGCGACGACACGCCTTCGCCCGTCGTCTCGATGTGCGACAGCGCCGGAATGAACCGGTCGAAGCCGGCAAAGTTACCGACCACCGCCCACACGTTTGCGGCCTCGGCCGGTATCTCGACCGCAGACACGACGTGGCAGCCTTGAGGGTTTTTGATCAGGGTATCGGGTTGCAGAGTGCTCATGGTCTTGCTCCATTGGTTGGGTGCATCAGATGAAATTGATTTGTTTGAGGTAGTCGCAACCGCGCCGCAGCAGCGCCGGCGATTTTTCCGGGTAGTGCGCGCCCATTTGCCGGATGCCGGCCTCGGCGTTGTCATGGCCGATCATCGAGATGTCGCCGATGTCTTCTTCAAAGCCGTTGAGGTAGAAACCGAGGACGCCGAACAGCGCGTTGTCGCTGTCGACGCGGCCCAGTTGCTGCTGCCAGTGCGCGACGCTGACCATGGCAAATTCGCGGCCGGCCTCACGGAAGGAGGCGACGTAATCGTCCCAACTCAAGGGCTCCGGGTTGTGCAGGTTGAACACCGCTTTTTCCGCTGAATAACGGCTGGCGTGGAAGGCGATAAACCGCGCGAGAAAATCCACGGGCATCAGGTCGAAGTTCAACGTGAACGCCGGCACCTGGCCGAGCTGGATCGAGCCTTTGAGCATCAACATCAAACGATTTTTATGCGGCTGGCAGACGCCGGTCAGGCTGTTGAAACTGATGTTGCCGGGGCGATACAGATTGACCCGCACCCCACGCTCGCGCGCGCGCTCCAGAATCCGCTCGCCAACCCACTTCGACAGGTTGTAGCCGTTCTTGATGTAGATCGGCGGGGTCTGCGCAGCGGGCAATTCCAGCACCCGGCCATCGTCGGCAATCGTGCTCGACGCCGAGAGCGTGGAGACGAAGTTGAAGATCTTTTTGCTGCGCCCCTCGCACAGCCGCAGGCACTCGAAAATCGGCTCGACGTTATCCCGCGCCAGCGACTCGTAATCGAGCACGTGATTGACGTTGGCCGCGTTGTGCACCAGCGCACCGAACTCCCGATCCAGCCGTTCGTAAACCTGCGCATCGAGGCCCAGTAAAGGGCGGGTAATGTCCGCCGCGTAAACCTGCACCCGACTCAGGTCCAGATGCTCCAGGCGGTTTTCCTGCAACGCGTGGGCGAAGCGCTGCGCCGCCGATTGCCCGCCTCCCTCGCGCACCAGGCACGCCACTTCCGTCACGCCCCAGGCCAGCAACGCCTCGACGATGTGCACACCGACAAAACTGTTGGCGCCGGTGACGATCACCTTGTGCACATCGCCCATGCGGCTGACCGGCAGCGGCCGGATATCCAGCTCACGGAACGCGTCTGCCATGGCTTGGGTGCTCAGCACTTCCTCGGTGCCGGTGCCGCGCACCAAGGTCGCCAGCTTCGCAATGGTCGGCAATTCGATGAAGCGGTTGATCGAGATGCTGCGGCCGAATTCCTCGCGCAAGCGCAGCAGCATTCGCGACAACAGAATCGAATGCCCGCCCAGGTTGAAGAAGCTTTCGTCGGTAGAAATGTCGCTGGGCGGCAGCTCCAGCAACTCGGCCCAGATCTCCAGCAACAGCGCTTCATCGACGCTGGCCGGCAGGCGCCGCGAGGTGTTTTCGGCAACGCTCACGGGCAGTGCCGACAACGCCTTGCGGTCGACCTTGCCGTTGCTGGCGTACGGCATGCTCGGCAGTTCGGTCCAGGCGATGGGCTGCATGTAGTCCGGCAAAAACTGCGTGGCGTGGGCCTTCAAGGCTTCGCGAGCGGCGCCCGGCTGTTGCTCCTGCGGTTGCGCGAGAAATGCCAGGATCCGTCGCTGACTGTCGATGACCACCGCCACCTGGCGGTACAACTGACTGTCGCGCAGGCAACGTTCAATCTCTTCCGGCTCGACCCGAAAGCCGCGAATTTTCACTTGGTTGTCCCGCCGCCCGCACAGCTCGATACCCGCCGCGGTCCACTTCGCCATGTCGCCCGTGCGATAGGCGCGCAAGCGCTCGCCGTTGGGCAGGCTCAGGTGCAGATAACGTTCGGCGGTCTGCTGCGGGTTGTTCAGGTAACCCAGGCACACTCCCGGCCCGACGATGTACAACTCGCCGACGCTTTGCTCGGCCACCGGTTGCAAATCCTCGTCGAGAATCAGCACCTGGCTGTTGGCGATCGGCGCGCCGAGGGTGCGGTTGTTGTCGCCGGGGCGCAGCTGCCGCGCGGTAATCAGCACCGTGGCCTCGGTCGGGCCATAGAGGTTGTAGAGGTTGCCCTGGCGGGTCAGTTGCTCGATGACATAGGGTTCGCAGACATCGCCGCCGGTCATCACATGGTCCAGGACCTGCAACTGATCCAGCGGCAAAATGCTCAACAGCGCCGGCGGCAAAAACGCGTGGCTGAGGTGTTGATGACGGATCAGCTCGACCAGTTGCAGCGGGTCGCGCCGCTGATCGTCGCTGGGCACGATCAGCTCGGCGCCTTGCAGCAGCGTCGGGAAAATATCGATCAGTGACGAGTCGAAACTCAACGACGAAAACTGCAACACCCGGCTCTGTTCGGTCAGTTGCACATAGTCGGCGTACCACGCCGTGAAGTGCGCGAGGTTGGCCTGGCTGAGCAACACGCCTTTGGGATGCCCGGTAGTGCCCGAGGTGTACAGCGCCATGCACGGCGCGTCGAGCGCGGGGCGCTGGCGCATCAACGGTTGGCCGAGGTCGACGTTGTTGATGTCGATTCGGCTGATGTCCAGCCCCGGCACTTCGTCGGCCAGCGGGTGGTCGCCGTCGTGCAGCAACAACACGGCCCCGGCATTCGCCAGGATGTACTGCTGACGTTGCAGCGGGTGGCTCGGCTCCAGTGGCAAATACACCGCGCCGCTGCCCAGGATCGCCAGAATCCCCGCATACAGAGCGTTGCATTTGCGCAGGCAGATCCCGACCACCCACGGCCCTGGGTGTTGCGCGAGCAACGGCAGCAATCGCTGCTGGATCGCGCGACTGTGAGCGTGCAATTGCCGGTAGCTCAGCGAGGTGCCGTCGATGGTCAGCGCCGGGCGCTCGGCGCATTGGATGAGGCGCTGTTCCAGACGCTCGATCATCGGGACTTGAGCCGCTTGCGACAGCCACGGCTGCGCGGTGTTGTTGAGTCGATGGACGAACGCCAGGCGCTCCAGCAACTGCAGGCTTTCCACCCGCTCGGCGTGGGCCGTCGCTGCCGGTTCGGCGTGCAGAAAATACTCGCTGTCACGAGAAAAGCGGCTGACCAGCAGCGCGACGTGATCCACCAGTTCCGCCACCGCTCGCAAGCGCAATGCCTGGCCGTTGCCCGACGATTCTTCGGCAATCGGCACGCGACTGAACAGCGTTGAGTTGCAGCTGCACAACAGCGCCAACGGCGGTAAACCAGTGCCCGGCGATCCCGCGACACCCAGTTGCAGCGTCAGTCGCGGCGTTGCACCGAGGTCTGCACACGGCAGCGTCGCGTCGTCGATCAGCAAATCGAACGAGGTGACCGCCCCGGCCCGCGCCAGCGCATGACCGTGTTGTTCGAGTTCCAGCGCCAGGTCGGTCAAGGCCTGGCTTTGCCCAATGAGCAGAATGTCGAGACGTCTCATGATGTTCTCCTCGTTAAGCCAGGTAGTCGCTGAGGGCGTCTTGCACGCACGGCGAATCCAGCAGCGAACTGCTGTGGAAAAACCGCACGATGTTGGCGACCAGCGGGTGGTGGCGATTGATCGGGAAGGCCAGCCCCGAGACTTCGCTCTTGAGTGCCTGGCGTGCCGCGTCGCTGATCTGCAAGGACTCGATCAGGCGAAAGTCGAACGTTTTCTGAATGTCGTTGGTCAGGTAATGGCCGATGAACACCGGCAGGATCTGCGCGATGCACTGGCGGTCGTCCTCGCTCGCGGTGTGCCAGTAGATGCGCACCATCCGCGACCAGAACCCTGAATGACGGCCCTCGTCCAGCAAGTGATCGGCCATCAGGCCCTTGATCGATTGCTTGACCGTGTCGTCCTTGGCGAACGCCGCGACATCGCCGGTCACGGTGTTTTCGGCGATGGCCACGCAGATCAGCTCCATCGCGCTTCGCAAGTGTTCCGGGGCGAGTGCGACCGCGGCGGGAATGGCTCGGCTGAGTTCGATTTCATCCGGCAATTCGATGGGCGTGATGCCGGTCATGGCGACGGTTTGTTGCATGAAATCCATCGCCACCAGGGCGTGGTAATCCTCGTCGATGACCACGGTCATGGCGTCATAACGACAGGCAAACGGGAACGCCACCGCAAAGCGATTTTTGGCGATGCTGCGCGCGGTCTTGTCGACGATTTCGGTCTCGAAAATCACCACGTCGTTGATGAACTTGTAGAGCGTCTGCACCAGCGCAAAGTCCCGTTGCCCGGGGCATTCGCGCAGGAAGGTTTCGCTCAGCACCAGCGGCTGGCGGCTCAGCGGGTAGATCAGCTTGTCATCGTTCTCCAGTACGCGCCGGGGGCGCGTGCGAATGGTCGCGCGGCGCTCCCAGGCGTCGGCGAAGGATTGGTAGTCGGCGGCGTTCATGCGTTCACCTCGGCAACCCGTTCACCCATGCTCAGGCGCAAGCCATCCCACAACGCGATGCGACTTTCCACGGCGGCGAGGGCGCTGGCGTACACGTCCGCTTCGCGTTGCGGATCGCCATCGACCAGCCGTGCGAGCAGTTTTTCAGCGGCGGGGCCATGGTCTTCGGAGTCGACTTCGATGTGGCGTTCGAGGTAGTAGCGAAAGGTCGGCGCCTGCTCGATGCCGATGCCCCAGTCGTCGAGAATTCGCTGGAACATCTGCGGAATCACGCTCTCGCGACCGTGCAGAAACGCCGCCGCCACACTGTGCCCCGGCGCATGCAGCGCAGTGTGCAAGGTGTTGCGCACGAACTGCGCCGCCGCCGGATCGACGTCCACGCTTTGCAGCGCCACGTCGTAACTCACGCCTTCCTGTTGCAACGCGACAAAACGCTCGACCACCGCCGTGCTGGCGCCCACTTCTCGCATCGCATCCAGGTACAACTCGAAATGGCTGTAATGACCCTGGGCCGGACGATCATCGGATTCTTCGCCCAGCACAATTTCATTGATCAGCCGCGCCGCTTGCGGGTCGCGCGGCGGCAACCAGGGCAGTTGCACGCAGGTGAGTTCCTGTTGCAGGCGTTTGGTCAGCGACATGAAATCCCAGACGGCAAACACATGGGTTTCCATAAAGCGCTGAAGTACCGACAGCGAATGTATTTCAGAAAAAATGGGGTGCGCACTAAGTTCGGCTTTCTTCTGGTTGAGGCGTTCTTTATTAGTATTCATCGGCGTGCCTATAAGTAATCTGAAGTGTCGACAGGAGGACTGCCAGCGTTAAGGGAAGTCGTTTCAAGTTTTCTATTGGCGAGCGAAGGCCTCAAGTTGATTGATAAGTTTGGATGCAGAACAAGGCGCCAGATAACGGCGTTTCGCCCCATGTTCAATGGCGGCGATGAAAAACTAAACCACGAATAAAGTGTCGGGCAAGTTATTTTTAACTTATTTGAAAGTTCAACTTTCTTGCGCGCGACATGCCCCGATAAAACAATTGTTAATTGTTTTATTTGGGCGTAGTTGCTCCTTTCGACCGAGTAACGTCAAAATTTTAAGTAAAGAGTGAATGCCTCACTCAAAGCAACTTTCCAGTTGTTTCGTTGACGTGATTTAAAGGGGTGGAAGTTGGCTGGGATCGACGCCGGTTCTTCCTTTCCCGTGACAAGACTCCTTCCGTAGGTTCTTGGTGCGAGGACGGCCCCGCCGAGGCGGTGCGTCTCCCGTTCATTAGTTGTTGGCCGCCCAAGAGTGAGCGTAAATCACGGCCGCCGCTATCGCCGAGGGCGTGATCTTTGCGAGCGTCGTTATTGAACTTGAGGACGGCAGATCGATGGGAAGAGAAGTGCGCGCGCTGCACCGATCCGGTTCAGCCGCAGGGGATGTGTAAGGGGATTATTCACAGCAAGCGTCGCGCGCAGTTCGGGCTGCGCACAACGGCTTGTCGGAGTATTTATCGGGAGGGTTTTTTACTCAGCGCGGCAGGACTGGCGAGGTAACGCGTAATGACCTCGACACCGCGATTGAGGTGATGCTCCAACAGTTTCACGGCGCGCTCGGTGTCGCGGTCTTCGGCGGCCCTTAACAGTGCGCGGTGGTCGTCCTGAGACAACTTGCCCAAGCCCATGGCCTCCAGATTGAAGCGCAGGAAGCGCTCTTCTTCGTTCAACCCGTCACCGATCAACCTTAACAGCCGGCCATTTGTGGTCTTGCTGTACAGCGTCATGTGGAACAGGCGATTAAGCCGGCCGATTTCGGCGTAATCGTGTTCCGTTTCCAGTTCCTCGATATAGCGCGCGGCCTGTTCGAAGTCTGCCTTGTCGAGCAAGGGAATCGACAGGCGCAGCGCCTCGGACTCCAGCAAAATCCGCAGGGCATAGGTTTCCGCCGCGTCGCCCTGGACCAGCGCCGCCACCACCGCGCCTTTATGCGCGACGACGTTAAGCAGCGACTGGGCTTCGAGCTGGCGCAGGGCTTCGCGCACCGGCATTCGACTGACGCCGAACAGATCGGCCAAATCCTGCTGACGCAGGGCAGTACCGCACGGAATGCGCCCGTCGAGAATGGCTGAACGCAGGGTTTCTTCGATCACCGAACGTGCCATGTGCGCCGGAATTGGCGCGTTGACCTTGATGCTGTTGAGCGGGTTGGGCTTCTGTATCACGACTACGCACCCTGAATGACTGAAATATTTGGATCCAAATGACACTAGAGACTGTGTCGGAGCTTGTCAAACGGACAGCAGAACCTGCCCCACGACCTGTTATGTCGCGCTCAATCTGAAGTTTAGTCCGGTGTCGGTGATCTCACCGTGCCATTGTTTTTTAGCTGGCTAACCTTCACCATCAGCCGATTCCCCACCTGCCTGACCTGGATGCCTCGCCTTGGCGCTACGTTTCGCGATCCCTCGGACTTTGCGCTGGCTGTGCTGCGCGCTGCTGCTGGCCGGCGTCATGCTGGGCGGGCTGCATGCCGATTGGGATTTTTCGCTGATCAGCCGCAAAGCGCAGGCATTGTACGGGCCATTGGGCGAGGGGCAGCAGCGAATCGATGCCTGGCAGCATTTATTGGCCACGCAAAAGCAGGTCGGCGAGCTGGAACAGCTCAATGTGGTCAACCGCTTCTTCAATTCACAGATGCGCTACGTCGAGGACATCGACCTTTGGCATGAAGTCGATTACTGGGAAACACCCATCGAAGCCCTGTGGAAAGGCGCCGGCGACTGTGAAGATTACGCCATCGCCAAGTATTTCAGCCTGCGCCATCTCGGCGTTTCCAGTGACAAGCTGCGCATTACTTATGTCAAGGCGTTGCGCCAGAACCGCGCGCACATGGTGCTGACTTACTATTCCAGCCCCGAGGCGATGCCACTGGTGCTCGACAGCCTGATCAACGAGATCAAGCCCGCCAGCCAACGAACTGACTTGCTGCCGGTCTACTCTTTTAATGCCGAAGGTTTGTATATCCCCGGTGCGAAAGGCAACAAGAAGGTCGGTGACACCAAACGCCTGTCCCGCTGGCAGGATGTGCTGAAGAAAATGCAGGCCGAAGGTTTCCCGGTCGAGACGACTAACTAGGAGCACGCGCTCAGATGTCTTTGTTCAAACAGCTGTTGATCGCTATCTGTCTGTTCCTGGTGGTCGCCTTCACCGGCAGCTTCATGGTCAGCCTGGAAAGCTCGCGCACCCAGTACGTCAACCAGTTGCGCTCCCACGCCCAGGACGCGGCCACCGCGCTGGCGCTGTCGTTGACGCCGAATATCGACGACCCGGCGATGGTCGAGTTGCTGGTCAGCTCGATCTTCGACAGCGGTTATTACGCGAGCATCCGTGTGGTCGACCTGGCTAACGACAAAACCATCGTCGAGCGCAGTGGCATTCCGGCGGTGAATAACGTGCCGGACTGGTTCGTCAAAATGATTGGCCTGGAGCCGGCCGGTGGCGATGCGATTGTCAGCCGTGGCTGGGAGCAGGCCGCGCGGGTCGAGGTGGTCAGCCACCCGATGTTTGCCGTGGCCAAATTGTGGCAGAGCGCGCTGGGCAGCCTCGGCTGGCTGTTGATCTGCGGGGCGGTGAGCGCGATCCTCGGTGCGCTGTTGCTGCGTCGACAATTGAAGCCGCTGGACTACATGGTCAAGCAATCCCACGCCATCGCCCGCCGTGAATTCCTCAGCCTGCCCGAGCTGCCGCGCACGCCTGAACTGCGCCGCGTGGTGCAGGCGATGAACCAAATGGTCGAGAAGCTCAAGGCCCTGTTTCAGGAACAGGCCGAGCGCAGCGAAAAGCTGCGGGTCGAGTCGTATCAGGACAACCTGACGGGCCTGGCCAACCGGCGCTATTTCGAAATGCAATTGAACGCCCGGGTGAGCAATCCGGAGCAAGCGAGTTCGGGCTATCTGCTGCTGTTGCGGGTCAAGGACCTGGCGGGATTGAACCAGCGCCTGGGCGGCCAGCGCACCGATCAATTGCTCAAGGCGGTGGGCGAGCAATTGTCCCGCGAGTGCGCCAAGTACCCGGAAACGCAGAACCTGGTCACGCGGATTCGCGGCGGAGAATTCGCCGTGCTGGCGCCAGGGCTGGTGCGCGAAGAAGCGCTGCAACTGGCGCAGAACCTCGACAGCGCCTTGGCCAGCCTGCATGCGACCGGCGCCACCGACGTCGCCTCGGTGGCGTCGATCGGCTTGGCGCCGTTTGTGTATGGCGACTCACCGCAAGCGGTGCTCGGGCTGGGCGATCAGGCGTTGGCGCAGGCCGAGGGGCAGGGCGATCAGAGCTGGGCGTGCCTGGATCACAGCGCCTCGGCCAATGTCGGCGATGACCACCATGCCTGGAACAATTTGCTCGATCAGGCGTTGAATCAGCGCCGGTTCCAGCTGTATTTCCAACCGGTAGTCGCCAGCCAGGACACGCAACTGGTGCTGCATTACAAAGTGCTGTCGCGCTTGATCGACGATCAGGGCCAGACCATCCCCGCCGGGCGTTTTCTGCCGTGGCTGGAGCGCTTCGGCTGGACCGCGCGGCTGGACAGGCTGATGTTGGAGCGGGTGCTTGAGCAAATGGCCGGCCACGAAGAGTCGCTGGCGTTGAACCTGTCCTCGGCGACGCTGGGCGATCCGCAGGCGCTGAATAAAGTCTTCGACATCCTGCGCGCCCATTCCAATCTCGGTCCACGGTTGACGCTGGAAATCGGCGAAGAACAAGTGCCCGAGCAAGCGATGCTGGAAGCGCTGACGCGACGTCTGCGCGAGCTGGGTTTCTCGTTGAGCCTGCAACGGTTTGGCGGGCGCTTCAGCATGATCGGCAACCTGGCGCGGCTCGGGCTGGCGTACCTGAAAATCGATGGCAGCTACATTCGGGCGATTGACCAGGAGAGCGACAAGCGCCTGTTCATCGAAGCGATCCAGCGCGCGGCGCACAGCATCGACCTGCCGTTGATTGCCGAGCGGGTGGAGACGGAAGGCGAGTTGCGGGTGATTCGCGAGATGGGGGTGTATGGGGTTCAGGGGCAATTATTGGGTGAGCCCAAGCCTTGGGAGTAGGGCTGATGACGCCTTCGCGAGCAAGCCCGCTCCCACAGTGGATTGGTGTTGACCGCTGAATTCGGATTCACCCAAAACCCTGTGGGAGCGGGCTTGCCCGCGAAGGCGTCAGCCAAGACACCGATAAAAGCGGGGCCTAGATCAACCCCGTCTCTTCATCATCAATCAAATGACTCAACCCACCCAACGCCTCACGCGCCTGGGTCCGGTCCATCAATTTGGCTTGTGCGGCCGCTGGCAGGTCGGTGACGCGGATCACGCCTTTGCTGGTCAGCACCTGGATCAGGTCGTCGAGTACCCGGATCATTTCCAGGTCGCTCTGCTTGAGCTGTTTGAGGCTGGTTTCCATGACTTCGTTGGCGTACCAGGCCTGGATTTCATGGTGATCGGCCGGCAGCGTTTCCGTGGCCTCGGCATAGGCCGCGGCTTCCACGCGCACTAACTGGCCTTGCGCATCGCGTTGCACGTAAAACATTGAGCATCCCTCGGAAATGAACCAGCGTCATGCTGTCAGCAGCATAGGCCAACTGGACGCGAGTATGCGGTGCGGCGACGAAATCGTCACCGGGCTGATAGACCCAAACGTGACGGCCGCCCCATAAGGGCGGCCGTTTTTCGTTTGATCAGCTGTTGTTGTGGTCGACTTTGATGGTCGGGTCGCTGCCGGCAATCAACGAGTGAAGATTGGCGGTGGACCAGTTGTTGCCTTCCAGTTTGATCGTCACGTCCGGCGTGGCGGCTGCCGCGTCGCCCGAGTTGAACTTGCCGCCGGAGCTGACTTGCAGCGACGACACGCCATCCACGGTGCTGATTTTCAGGAAGTTGTCGATGGTGCTGCCGCTTTCGCCCTGCAACAGGTCGCGCAGGTCGATGCGGTCACCTTCGCTGGCCTTGAAGTCCTTGATGACATCGTTGCCGGTGTCGCCGGACTTCCAGACGAACGTATCCGCGCCCGAACCGCCAATCAGGATGTCGTTGCCCTGACCGCCCATCAGCGTGTCGTTACCGCTGCCGCCGAGCAGGATGTCATTGCCCTTGCCGCCATCGAGGCTGTCGTTGCCGCCCTGGCCGAAGAGAATGTCGTTGCCCGCGCCGCCCAGCAGCGTGTCATTGCCGTCATGCGCACCGGACACATCGAACAGGGTGTAGTGCTCGGTAATGAATTGATGCACGTTGCTGGTGGTGACTTTGCTGACGTCCACGCCGGTCTGCTGGGCGACGAACGCCTGCATCGCCTGATAACCCTCGCCGGCCACGCCGTTGAAGCTCACCAGGTCGCCGAAGATGATGTCGTTGCCTTCGCCGCCATTGACCGTGTCGGCCCCCGGCAACGTCGCTTCGGTGTGACCGATGATCGAGTTGGCCAGGTCTTTCGGATCGATGTTGGTTTGCGGCGCGTGGTCGGAGTCGTACGGTTTCAGGTCGGCCAGGGTCACGCCTTTGTTCAGGCCGATGGCCTCGACGTTCGACAGGTTGCTCAACAGCGTAAAGCTGCTGTTCGAGTTGTCGAGCGCGGTCTGGGTCGTGTAGCTGCTGTTGCCGGCCAGGCTGGATATTTCGTAGGTGCCATCGCCCTGAGCGTGAATGGTGCCCAGGTTGCTGGAGCTCCAGCCGCCATTGCCGTAGGTTCTCAGCGTCACAGTGCCGGCGCTGTTGATGCTCAGGGTGTGCGTGCTGTCGATGGTCGTCGAGAAGGCGTCACCCGGCTTGTAGTTGCTGGTTTTCACCACATCGTCGAGCTTCACGCTGCCGTACAGCGTCGGGTTGCCCTGTTCGCCGGTCTGGTAGTAGTTCGGCTGGCCGTCGGTGATGAAGTACGTGAGGTTTTTCGCCCCGGTGTTGGCCACCGCGTCGGCGCTCTGGAACCAGTTGGCCGTGGTTTTGAACACGTCTTCGTAGTTGGTCACGCCGCCGGACGACATGGACGTCAGCACGGCTTTGAGCAAGGTCAGTGCGTTCGGGTCGTTGAGGTTGACCGATACCGATTTGTTGACCTGGGTATCGAAGTCCACCAGGAAGATGTTCACGGTGCCCGAGTTGCCGCCCATGCTCTGCTTGAGCGTGTTGAACACCGCCGTCAGCGAGTCCTTGGCCGCGTTGATCGAGGTCGAGCTCATGCTGCCCGAACTGTCGACCATGAACGCGATGTTGTAGTTGGTGCCCGGCACCACGGTCAGCCCGCCGATGTCGGCGACGACGATGTCGTTGCCGGTCGTGCCGGTGACGGTGTCATCGCCGGACGTGGCGGTCACGGCGTTGTAGACCGCCGGGTAAACGGTGACCGGGATCGTCGCGGTGCTGATGGCCGACCCACCCAGGACTTCGGTGGAAGTCGAGGTCACGGTCAGGTTGAACTGGCCGTTGTAGTACGGCGGCGGGGTCACGCTCAGGGTGCCGAGGTTCCAGCCGGTGACGTTGGCTTCGCCGGACGTCGCGGTGGCGGTGAAGGTGTGGCCGGCGCCATCGGTGAGCACCGAGCCGGCCGGGATGCCGCTGATCTTCACGCTCAGGCTTTCGGAGCCGTCGCGGTCGGTCAGCGCCGTGTTGATCGCGGACAGATGAACGCTGGTGCCTTCGGCGGCTTCATTGAGTTTGTAGCCGTCGTAGTAGCCTTCGCCATTGGTGCCGTGCAGGTCGGAAACGGTCACGCCGGACGCGGCGAGATCCGCCACGCCGGTGTACAGCGGCACGCCCGCGCTGCTCAGATCGACCGCCGGGCCGCCGTTAACCGACAGGTTGACGTCGTAGTTGCCCGGGCCGTTCTGGTTATGGTGGTAGATGTCGAGGGTGTAATAGCCGCTGGTGGTCGGCACGAACGAACCATTCAGGTTGCCGCCCGCACCCCAGGTGATCGCCGCGACGTTCTTGCCGCCGATGGTCACGAGCAGGCTGTCATCGCCAGTGCCGCTGAAGGTGTACGTCTTGCCGGCTTCGAGGTAAATCAGGCCGGAGGTTTTCGAGGCGGTGCCTGCGGCCACGTCGCTGCCGGATTGCACGTTGGTCACGGTGCTGCTGGAGTTCGGCGCACCGGCGCCGTCGATCACGCTTTTCAGCGTACCCGTGGCCACGCCGCTGCCATCGGTGCCGAGGCCGGAAAGACCGGTCCAGACCTCTTTGATCAAGCCCGTTGAGGTGACGTTGTTGCCGGCGACGTTCAGCGTCGGTGCGTCAGCTACCGGGGTGATGTCGACTTTCAAGGTCGCTTCAGTGCCCTTGTTGAAACCGTCGGTAGGCGTGTACTTGATCTGCGCGTAGTCAGCCGCCTTGTTGCCGATGCCCGAACCGCCATAACCGTCGGCGCCCGACTCGTTGGTGGCGGGCACAAAGGTCAGTTTGCCCAGCGTAATATCGGCCTGGCTGATGGTCTGGCCCAAGGTGACCGGTACACCGTTGAACAGCAGGGTGCCGCCGCCCGAAACCTGGGTGATGGTGATGCCCAACGGGCTGTCGTTATCGACGTCGGTGACCTTGAAATCGTTCCAGCCCAGGGTGATGGTCGAATCTTCGAGACCGGCCACCGCACCGCCAATGGCCACCGGCGCGTGGTCGTTGTCGATGATGTTGGTGGTGACATCTTTGTTGGCCGAGTCGATCACCAGGTTCTCGAAATTACCGCCGCTGACCGAATCGATGGCGATCTTGAAGTTCTCGGTACCTTCGACCAACTTGTCATGAATGGTGTTGATGTCGAAACCAACACTATTGCTGTTGGCTGGAATCTTGACGGTCACCACACCGGTGTAGTCCACGCCATTGGTTGCGGTGCCGCTGTATTTCAGGGTGACCGTCATTTCGGTCTGAGCGGTATTGCTCAGGGTCAGCGTGTAATGCGCAGCCTGGCCTTCGTTCACCGTCGTAGCGCCGCTGATGCCAAGCGTGGTCTGCTCACCCTGGCCCGAAGGTTGGTCGGTCACGGTGGTGGTCAGTTTTGCGTCGTTCAGCGTCAGTTTTTCGAAGTTGCTGCTGCCGGTCACCGATTCCAGTTTGTTGACCAGCGACGGCTGGCCGCCAGCGTACACATCGTTATGGGTGACTACGGTCGCGGTACCGCTGGTGCTGTTGGCCGGTACGGTGACGATTGTGCCGTCGGTCAGCTTGAAGGTCAGCGGGTCGTGATTGCCGATAGCGATCCCGTCTTTGTTGGTCAGGGTCACCGTGTAGGTGACCGATCCGCCTTCGATGACGGTGGTTTTGTCCACGGTCAGCCTGGCGATGACTTCGCTGACGGTGTCGGTGACGACCACCGACGCCGGGTTACCGATCACCAGATTTTCCAGCGCAGTGCCACCGGAAGTCGCGCCGCTGACGCCCAGCGTCGCGGTGCCGCCGTCTTTGTAGACGTCTTCGCCTTGAGGTGCCAGGGTGTGGACTTTTTGCGTTTCGCCTGCGGCAAAAGTCACGGTCTGGCCGTCGCTCAACTTTACGGTGATGGCAACATTCTGGGCCTTGTCGAGCTTGATGGTGAAACTCGGCGCCTGGTTTTCCAGCACCGCGCCGTTGCCGACGACGGTGATGCCGACCTTGTCGCCCAGGTTGTTGGTGGAGGTACCCGAACCTGACTCGTCCGTGACCGTGGTTTGCAACGAATTCTGAGCCAGGGTCAGTTGTGGGAAGTGATCCGCACCGTTGACGCTTTCAAGTTTGTTGACGATGGCCGGCTGACCGCCCATCAGGATGTCGTCCGGGGCGGTGATGGTGAGCGAACCGGACGTCGCGTTGGCCGGCACTTTGATCAGGGTGCCATCGGACAGCTTGAAGGTCAGCTCGTCGTGGCCGCTGATCGCGATCCCGTCCTTGTTGGACAGGGTCACGGTGTAAGTGATCTGGCCACCTTCCGCTACGGTGGTTTTATCCACCGTGAGGGTCGCGACGACGTCACTGACGCTGGCCGGCGGGTAAACCGTGACTGGAATCGTCGCAACACTGGCTGCCGAACCGCCGAGGGTCTCGGTGGCTGTCGAGGTGACGGTCAGGTTGAACTGGCCGTTGTAGTTCGCAGGCGGCGTCACGGTCAGGGTGCCGAGGTTCCAGCCAGTGACGTTGGCTTCGCCGGAGGTCGCCGTCGCGGTGAAGGTGTGGCCGGCGCCATCGGTGAGCACCGAGCCTGCCGGGATGCCGCTGATCTTCACGCTCAGGCTTTCGGAACCGTCGCGGTCGGTCAGCGCCGTATTGATCGCGGACAGGTGAACGCTGGTGCCTTGGGCACCTTCGTTGAGCTTGTAGCCGTCGTAATAGCCTTCGCCCTTGCTGCCGTGCAAGTCGGAAACCGTCACGCCAGAGGCGGCCAGGTCCGCCACGCCGGTGTACAACGGCACACCCGCACTGCTCAGGTCGATCGCCGGGCCGCCGTTGACCGACAGGTTGACGTCATAGTTGCCCGGACCGTCCTGGTTGTGGTGGTAGATGTCCAGGGTGTAGTAGCCACTGGTGCTCGGTGTGAACGAACCGTTCAACTTGGCACCCGCGCCCCAGGTAGCGGCCGCCACGTTCTTGCCACCAATCGTCACCAGCAGGCTGTCATCGCCGGTGCCGCTGAAGGTGTAGGTCTTGCCGGCTTCGAGGTAAATCAGGCCGGAAGTTTTCGACGCCGTGCCTTCGGCAATATCGCCACCCGATTGCACGTTGCTGACGATAGTGCTGCTTTTTGGGGGGCCAGCGGCATCGATCACCGATTTCAGCGTATTGGTGGGCGCGCCGCTGCCGCTCGTGCCCAAACCGGCCAAGCCGGTCCAGACTTCCTTGATCAAGCCTGTCGAGGTTACGTTGTTGCCCGCGACGTTCAGCGTCGGCGTATCTGCCACCGGGGTGATGTCGACTTTCAAGGTCGCTTCAGTGCCCTGGTTGAAACCGTCGGTAGGCTTGAACTGGATCTGGGCATAGTCCGACGCCTTGTTGCCAACCCCGGTACCCCCATAACCATCGGCGCCTGATTCATTGGCGGCGGGCACGAAGGTCAGTTTGCCCAGGGTGATATCGGCTTGGCTGATGGTCTGGCCCAACGTGACCGGCACACCGTTGAACAGCAAGGTGCCACCGCCCGATACCTGGGTGATGGTGATGCCCAACGGGCTGTCGTTATCGGCGTCGGTGACCTTGAAATCGTTCCAGCTCAGGGTGATGGTCGAATCTTCGAGACCGGTGACAGCACCGCCGACAGACACGGGCGCGTGGTCATTGTCGAGGACGGTGACGCTGGTCTTGTCGGTGCTCAGGACCAGGTTTTCGTAGGTATTGGTCCCCGAGACGCCAGTCAGTTGATTAACCACCGTCACCGGCTGATTCACGTAGTGGTTGTCTTGCGTGGTGACCACGGTGCTGCCGCTGGTTTGGTTGGCGGCGACGTTGATCACGGTGCCGTCGGTCAGCGTAAAAGTCAGGGCACCGTGGTTATTGACCGGCAGACCATCGGCGTTGGTCAGGGTTACGGTGTAGGTGACCTTGCCGCCCTCAGTGACGCTGGCATTGTCGACCGTCAGTTTGGCGACCACGTCATTGATGGAATCAGTAATGTTCGTCGACACCAGCGCCTTGTTCGGCACCAGGTTTTCGAAATTGCCGCCGCTGACCTGGTCAATGCTGGCGGTGACCTTGCCGGCGTCGATGTAGACGTCATTTTTCGGCGCATCCACGCTGACCTGCCCCGAGAACGTGTCTTTGAGGATGGTGATGGTCGAGCCGTCGCTGAGCTTCACGGTCATGTCGCTGCCCGCGGCATGGGACAGGGTCGCGGTGTAGACGATATGGCCGCCTTCCTGAACCGAGCCGGTAGCGCTCAAGGTCAGGCTGGTGGTGTCGGCGGTGTCGGTCACTTTGGTGACGACGGCCGAGCGGTCGGTGTCGAGTTTCTCGAAGTTGCCGCCGGTGCTGGTGGCAATCGCTGCCCGCACTGGCGATGCGCCGGTGTAGACATCGTTGGGCACGGTGTACGGCGCGGAACCGCTGGATTCGCCGGCCTTGATGTTGATCACCAGGCCATTGTTCAGGGTCACGGTCATCGCGGTGTCGGCCGGGTGGCTCAACGTGGCGGTGTAAGTGATCTGGCCGCCTTCGCCGACGGTGCTGACATCGGCGCTGAGTTTCAGCGTGGTGGTGTCGATGGTGTCGTTGACGGTGGTGGTGTGCGTGGTTTTGCTGACGTCGAGCTTCTCGAAGTCGCCGCCGCTGGTGCTGGCGATGCCGACGGTGATCTTGCTGCCGTCCTTGTAGACGTCATCGGACGGGGCCGCGACGGTGATGGAGCTCGACTTGTCGCCGGCCTTGATCACCACGCTCTCGCCGTTGCTCAGCTTCACCGTCATGTCCGTGCCTGCAGCGTTGCTGAGGTTGACGGTGTAGGTGATGGTGCCGCCTTCGAGCACGTAGTCGCTGGCGGTCATGGTCACTTTGGTGGTGTCGACGGTGTCGCTGATGGCGGTCGTCGTTGGCGTCTTGTCGGCCACCAGATTTTCGTAGTTGCCGCCGGTCACTTCCTTGATCGAGTTGGTCAACGGTTCGTGGCCGACCAAGACGTCGTTCGGTGCCTTGACCGTGATCGAGGCATGGCTTTCACCGACGGCAATGGTGATTTTTTCACCGTTGGCCAGACTGACGACCACGTCTTTGCCAGTGACCGGCGCGGTCACCGAAACGGTGTACACCACGTTGCCGCCTTCGGCAGCGCTCGGCGTTGCGGTCAGGCTGACGGTCGACGTATCGATGGTGTCCTTGACGTCAGTGACCGCCGCGACCGGGCTGGTGACCAGGTTTTCGAAGTTGCCGCCGCTGGCGTCCTTGATGGTCGCTTCAACTTTGCCGGCGTCTTTGTAGACGTCATCCTTGGGCGCATCGAAGCTCACCGAACCGCTGGTGGCGCCCGCCGCGATGGTAATCACCGCGCCGTTGCTCAAGGTCACGACGACCGGCGTGCCGGCCGGGTTGGACAGGGTCGCGGTGTAGACGATCTGCCCGCCTTCGGCCACTTCAGGCGACGCCGACAGACTCAGGGTGGTGTCATTGACCGAGTCAGTGATGGTGGTCACGACCGGGGCTGGATTCGGCACCAGGTTTTCAAAGTTGCCGCCGCTGGCGCCGGTAATGGTCGCGGTGACGGTGCTGCCGTTTTTGTAGACATCGTCGGCCGGCGTCGGCACGTTCACGCTGCCGCTGGTGTTGCCGGCGGCGATAGTGATCGTGGCGCCGTTGGACAAGGTGATGGTCACCGGCGTCTGGGCGGCGCTGGTCAGGGTCGCGGTGTAGGTGATCTCGCCACCTTCGGTGACGCTCGCGCCGGCGGTCAGGGTAACGGTGGTGGTGTCGACGGTGTCGGTGACCTGAGTCACGGCGGGCGTGGTTGGCGCGGTGACGATGATGCCACTGCCGCCCGAGGTGCCGGTGACGGTCACGCTGATCTGGGTCGGGTCGTTATAAACGGTGTCGTTCGGCGCGAGCGGGACGTTGACCGTGCCAGTCAACTGGCCGGCCTGGATCACGATCACCGAGCCATTGGACAAGGTGATGGTCAGGTCGGTCAGCGGCGCCTGGGTCAGGGTCGCGGTGTACACCAATACGCCACCGGCCTCGGTGATGGTCGGCGTGGCGCTCAGGCTCAGGGTCGAATCGCGTTGTACGATCGGGTTGTTGGTGTTCTGGCCGCCGGGGGTTTCCAGCGCGCTCTGCGCGGCCGAGCCGAAGCCTGCGGTCGGGAAACCAACGGTCGGGTCGACGCGGCCAGCGGTCGCATCCAGCATCACAAAGCTGTGACCGCCACCCGCTGCACCGCCGTTTCCGGCTGCTGTCGGGCCTGCGGCGGTTGCTTCGAGGTCTTTGGTCGGGTCGGCACCGGCAACGATGGCCTGCTGTAATTCTTCAACCGATGGCGCGGCTTGCGCGGTCGCTTCGGCGAGGTCGGTACTCGAATCCGGCGCGGTGCCACTCCATTGAGTGTCGCGGCCCAGGTCCAGGGTCCGGCCGTCAGCCAGTTCCAGCGTCACCGCGCCGGCAGCGCCGGTGTCGACCTGATCGCCGACAAACAACCGGTCGCCTTCAACGAGTACGCGGCGGATGCCCTCTGGGGACACCGCGAAAACCTGACCCACAATGCTTTTGACGATGGCCACAACACTGCTCATTGAAGACTCTCCGGATGTCCGTTCAGTTGACTTCCATGGACCTGATTGGCGCACTCGCCGATCAGTCTGGACGTACTTTCAAAATGTAATAAGCGCAAACTTTGACGCAGCTATTCGTCAATAAAATGTCTATGCTATTTTGCGATTAACTATATGCCAAACTATTGACCTTGCACGTTCATCCTAATCACTCGCTTGCGTAATGTCACATTGATATTTGGCTGAGGAACCGTGCCGGATGGCGTGATCTGGCCAGCGCTTTTGACTTTCCGACATACGGTAATCCAGCGCGTCGCCTTCAGCGCCCGGCGATGAGTGTCAATGTGATTCAGGGCAAGCAGGTGGATGTGGCGTCCCTCGCTGGATGGGGCGCGGATTATCGGCTAAAGGCTGCAAAAACGGGACACCCTCGGGGTTCGATCTGCCGGGCGGTTATGCCGCAAATGCACCGAGACCGAGTGGGCTTTTTCTGAGTCGACAGCGTTCACGCGCGAAGCCCGAGCGGCAGGAGTCAAGTTTGCGGCGTCCAGTCAAACCCAACGTCAACGAGCCACCGTTAATAGTCACTTCAGTTATTTACTCAATACCGAATCAAGGCGACCATGGGCCCGTTGCTCAAGCGCCAGGGACTGGCCGCACCGATGGCATCCGTTGTGCAGTACGACGTGAAACCTCAGGTTCAACTCCCCGGGATGAATTGAGCGTCCCTTATTAATCGTTAGCCAAGAGTGTCGAGCGTGGAATCAGAAGTCAGTCGAGTTCAACTCATTCATGATCCACGCGCGCTGCACGACGATCCGTTACTGGACGGCCTGCTGGCGCTGTGCACGCTGCATCAAAAACCGGCCAGCGCCGCGATGTTGACGACCGGCCTGCCATTGCCCAAGCAACGCCTGAGCATCGAGCTGCTGCCCCGCGCCGCCGCTCGCGCCGGCCTGCAAGGGCGGGTGCTGGTGCGCAAACTCGAGCAGATCCCGGCGATTGCGATGCCGGCGATGTTGCTGCTCAAGGACGGTCGCAGTGCCGTCCTGCTGGGTTGGCTCGGTGAAGACCAGGCGCGCATCCTGACCAACGAAAGCGACGGCGGCGAAAGCATCGTCAGCCGCGAGCTGTTGGCCGACGACTACATTGGCAAAGTGTTTTTTGCGCAACCGCAGCACAAATTCGATGTCAACCACGGCACGCTGATCCCGCGCGCGCGCTCGTGGTTTCGCGACACCCTCAAGCGTTCGCGCTGGTTGTACGCCGACGCCATCGCCGCCAGTTTCCTGATCAACATCATCGCCATGGCCGCGCCACTGTTCGTAATGAACGTCTACGACCGCGTGGTGCCAAACCAGGCCGAATCGACTCTGTGGGTGCTGGCTATCGGCATCACTGGCGCCTACCTGTTCGACCTGATCCTGAAAAGCCTGCGCAGCCTGTGTCTGGACCTGGCCGGCAAGAAAACCGACCTGATCATCTCGGCCACGCTGTTCGAACGCATCGTCGGCATGGCCATGAAGTATCGCCCGGCCCGGGTCGGCAGCTTCGCCCAGAACATTCATGAGTTTCAGAGCCTGCGCGACTTCCTCGCCTCGCTGACCCTGACCAGCCTGATCGATCTGCCCTTTACCCTGCTGATTTTCATGGTCATCGCGATCCTCGGCGGGCACCTGGTGTGGATTCCGGTGCTGGCGTTCCCGATTGCGCTGCTGATCGGCTATGCGCTGCAAAAGCCGCTGGTGGCGACCATGGAACGGACCATGGCGCTGGGCGCCGAGCGTCAGTCGAGCCTGATCGAAACCCTGGCCGGCCTCGACGCGGTCAAGGTCAATAACGCCGAAAGCGAGCGCCAGTATCAGTGGGAGCAGACCATCGGCACCCTCAGTCGCCTGGAACTGCGCGTCAAAATGCTCTCCGGCCTGGCGATGAACATCACCTTGCTGATCCAGCAACTGGCCGGGGTGATCATGATCGTCTTCGGTGTGTACCAGATCATCGCCGGCAACCTGAGCATGGGCGGTCTGATTGCCTGCTACATGCTCAGCGGCCGCGCGCTGAGCCCGCTGGCGTCGCTGTCCGGTTTGCTGACCCGCTACCAGCAGGCCCGCGTCACCATGACCTCGGTCGATCAAATGATGGAGCTGCCGCAAGAGCGCAACTACGACGAACGCCCACTGAGCCGCAAGGTGTTGCAGGGCGCCATCGAGTGCCGGCAACTGAACTTCACCTACCCGACCCAGCAAAACCAGGCGCTGAAGAACATCAACCTGATAATCAAGCCCGGCGAGAAAATCGGCATCATCGGGCGCAGCGGTTCGGGCAAAAGCTCGCTGGCCAAGCTGCTGGTGGGGCTCTATCAGCCGGACGACGGTGCGCTGCTGGTCGATGGCGTCGACATTCGCCAGATCGACGTCAGCGAGTTGCGCCACAACATCGGCTACGTCGCGCAGGACATCCAGTTGCTGGCCGGCACCCTGCGCGACAACCTGGTGTCGGGCGCGCGGTACGTCGAAGACGAAATGGTCCTGCAAGCCGCCGAACTGGCGGGCGTGCACGAGTTTGCCCGGCTGCACCCGCAAGGTTATGAGCTGCAAGTCGGCGAGCGCGGGCAAAACCTCTCCGGCGGCCAGCGCCAAAACGTCGCCCTGGCCCGCGCGCTGTTGCTCAACCCGCCGATCCTGCTGCTCGACGAACCGACCAGCGCCATGGACAACACCGGCGAAGAACGCCTCAAGCAACGCCTCGCGGCAGTGATTGAAAACAAGACCATGGTGCTGGTGACGCACCGGGCATCGCTGCTGTCGCTGGTCGATCGCCTGATCGTCATCGACCGTGGACAAATTCTCGCCGATGGCCCGAAAGCCGCCGTGATGGAAGCGTTGAAAAAGGGGCAGATCAGTGTTGCTTGATTCCGGGATTAAAAATTCGATTCGCCGCTATTTCAAAGGCTCCGAGTCGCTGCACGGCCAGCCACTGCCGGAGGTCAACAAAGCCCTGATCGAAGACGCCCCGCGCGTGGTGCGGCTGACAATCTGGGCGATCATCGGCTTCTTCGTGTTCCTGATGCTCTGGGCAAACTTTGCGGTGATCGACGAAGTGACCAAGGGCGACGGCAAGGCGATTCCGTCATCGAAGATCCAGAAAATCCAGAACCTGGAGGGCGGCATCGTCACCGAGCTGTTCGTCAAGGAAGGGCAGATCGTTGAGGCCGGCGCACCGCTGATTCGTCTCGATGACACCCGGTTTGCTTCTAACGTTGGCGAAACCGAAGCCGATCGCCAGTCGATGCTGCTGCGTGTCGAGCGCTTGAGCGCGGAAGTCGACGACCGTCCGCTGAATTTCCCGGCTGACGTGCTCAAAGCCGTACCGCGTCAGGCGGCCAGCGAAGAGTCGCTGTACACCAGCCGCCGTCAGCAACTGCACGATGAAATCGGCGGGTTGCAGGAGCAGTTGATCCAGCGTCAGCAAGAGCTGCGCGAGTTCAGCTCCAAGCAATCGCAATACCGCAATGGCCTGGCGTTGCAACGTCAGGAAATCAACATGTCCGAGCCGCTGGTGGCGCAGGGCGCGGTGTCGCCGGTTGAAGTGCTGCGACTCAAAAGGGCCGAAGTCGAAACCCGTGGGCAACTGGACGCGACCACGCTGGCCATTCCGCGTGCCGAATCGGCGATCAAGGAAGTGCAACGCAAGATTGACGAAACCCGTGGCAAATTCCGCAGCGAAGCGCTGACCCAGCTCAACGAAGCCCGCACCGACCTGAACAAGGCCCAGGCCACCGGCAAAGCGCTGGAAGACCGGGTCAGCCGGACACTGGTGACATCGCCGGTGCGCGGCATCGTCAACAAGTTGCTGGTGAACACCATCGGCGGCGTGATCCAGCCGGGCAGCGACCTGGTGGAAATCGTGCCGCTGGACGACACCTTGCTGGTGGAAGCGAAGATTCGCCCGCAAGACATTGCATTCCTGCACCCAGGGCAAGAGGCGACGGTGAAATTCACCGCGTACGACTACACCATTTATGGCGGGCTCAAGGCGAAGCTGGAGCAGATCGGCGCCGACACCATCACCGATGAAGACAAGAAAACCACCTACTACATCATCAAGCTGCGCACCGATCGCAGCCACCTCGGCACGGACGACAAGCCGCTGCTGATCATTCCGGGGATGGTGGCGTCGGTGGACATCATCACCGGCAAGAAGACCGTGCTGAGCTATCTGCTCAAGCCGATAATCCGGGCGCGGGCCGAGGCATTGCACGAGCGGTAGTGCTCGCCGGGGCTGATGGCCTCTTCGCGAGCAAGCCCGCTCCCACAGGGGCTGTGTGCTCGACACAACTCCAATGTGGGAGCGGGCTTGCTCGCGAAGGCGGCCTCAAAAGCACTGCAACTCAAAAGCCATATCGTTATTCACTAACGGTATTTAAATTTCAATTCTTATGACTATAAAGTCACTCTCCTGCGTACCCGCTGACCAATCGGCGCGCCGCACGAAACGAACGAACACGGGACCTCCGTGAGTTTCTGATCGACGGGCGCCCTCGAGCGCGCCGTGTGTGGGAGTGATTTTCATGTCAGCTGTCTCTGCATCTCAAAGCCTCGCGCCTCAAACCTTTGAAGTTCGCCCGTTCAGCGGCGCCGTCGGTGCCGAAATCATCGGCCTGGACCTGTCTCGTCCGATCAATGATCAAGACTTCAGCCGCATCCACCGCGCGCACCTTGATCATCACGTCGTGGTGTTCCGCGACCAGCGCATCACCCCCGAACAACAAATCGCCTTCAGCCGCCGCTTCGGCGTGTTGCAGATCCACGTGCTCAAGCAATTCCTGCTGGCCGGGCATCCGGAAATCCTCATCGTTTCCAACATCATCGAAAACGGCCAATCCATCGGCCTCGGTGACGCCGGCAAGTTCTGGCATTCCGACCTGTCCTATAAAGAGCTGCCGAGCCTGGGCTCGATGCTGCACGCCCAGGAGTTGCCGTCCGAGGGCGGCGACACGTTGTTCGCCGACATGCACAAAGCTTGGGACAACCTGCCCGACGCCTTGCGCAAGGCCGTTGAAGGCCGCTGCGCCGCGCATTCGTACACCGCGCGCTACAGCGAAACCAAATTCGAAGGCAACTGGCGCCCGACGCTGACGCCCGAGCAACTGGCGCAGGTCGCCGAAGTGGTTCACCCGATCGTGCGCACGCACCCGGAAAACGGCCGCAAGGCGTTGTTCGTCAGCGAAGGCTTCACCACGCGCATCGTCGGCTTGCCCGAAGACGAGAGCAAGCAACTGCTCGACGAGCTCTACGCCCACAGCGTGCTGCCGCAAAACATCTACCGCCATCAGTGGCAGCCCCACGACCTGGTGTTCTGGGACAACCGCTCGCTGATCCACCTTGCCGCCGGCTGCCCAAGCCATCTGCGCCGCAAGCTGTATCGCACCACCATTCAGGGCGACGCGCCTTTCTGATTTGTCGGAGAACCACCATGTCCAAACGTCTTCCATTTGCACCGCTGGCGGCGGCCATCGGGCTGGGTTTCAGCTTGATCGCCGGCAGCCTGGTGGCGCCGACCGTGGCGCACGCCGAAGGTGAAATCCGCATCGCCGAGCAGTTCGGCATTGTGTATCTGTTGCTCAACGTGGTGCGCGATCAGAACCTGATCGAGAAGTACGGCAAACAGGAAGGCCTCGACATCAAAGTCGACTGGACGCAGCTGTCCGGCGGCGCGGCGGTCAACGACGCATTGCTCTCCGGTTCCATCGATATCGCCGGCGCGGGCGTCGGGCCGCTGCTGACCATCTGGGACCGCACGCACGGCAAGCAGAACGTCAAAGCCGTGGCCTCCCTCGGCAACTTTCCGTACTACCTGGTGAGCAACAATCCCAAGGTCAAGACCATCGCCGACTTCACCGACAAGGACCGCATCGCGGTGCCGGCGGTGGGCGTGTCGGTGCAGTCGCGCTTCCTGCAATACGCGGCCGCCAAGCAGTGGGGCGACAAGGAATTCAATCGCCTCGACAAGTACACCATCGCCCTGCCGCACCCGGACGCGACCGCCGCGCTGATTGCCGGTGGCACCGAACTGACCGGGCATTTCTCCAACCCGCCGTTCCAGGAGCAGGCGCTGCAAAACCCCAACGTGCACGTGGTGCTGAACACTTATGACCTGCTCGGCCCGAACTCGCCGACGGTGCTGTTCGCCACCGAAAAATTCCGCGACGAAAACCCGAAAACCTACAAGGCCTTCGTCGACGCGCTGACCGAAGCGGCGCAGTTTGCGCAGAACGATAAAGGCGCTGCCGCCGATACCTACATTCGCGTCACCAAAGCGAAAATCGACCGCGCCGAGTTGCTGAAAATCATCGACAACCCGCAGTTCGAATTCAGCGTCACGCCAAAAAACACCTACCCGCTGGCGGAATTCCTCTACCGCGTCGGCGCGATCAAAAACAAACCGGAATCGTGGAAGGACTACTTCTTCCAGGACGCCACGCCGCTGCAAGGGAGCTGACCGACATGAATGCCCCCTTGCAAGGCCACACGGCCAGCAAACCAAGCGAGACTGCCCAGGCGCTGCTCTCGGTCGACAACGTCAGCCTCGAATACCGCACGCCGCAGCGAGTAGTGCGGGCCACCCATCAAGTCAGCTTTGAAATCGATCCGGCGGACCGTTTCGTCTTGCTCGGCCCGTCCGGTTGCGGCAAATCGACGTTGCTCAAGGCCGTCGCCGGGTTCATCCAGCCCGTCGAAGGCGAGATTCGCCTGCAAGGGCAAACGGTTGATGCGCCAGGGCCGGACCGGATCGTGGTGTTCCAGGAATTCGATCAACTGCCGCCGTGGAAAACCGTCAAACAGAACGTGATGTTTCCGCTGCTGGCATCGAAAACCCTCAAGCGCAAAGAGGCTGAAGAGCGCGCGCTGCACTATCTGGACAAGGTCGGGCTGGCGGCGTTTGCCGATGCGTACCCGCACACGTTGTCTGGCGGGATGAAGGCGCGGGTGGCGATTGCCCGGGCGCTGGCGATGCAGCCGAAAATCCTCTTGATGGACGAACCCTTCGCCGCCCTCGACGCCCTGACCCGACGCAAGATGCAGGAAGAATTGCTGCTGCTGTGGGAGGAGGTGCGCTTCACGCTGCTGTTCGTCACCCACTCCATTGAAGAGGCGCTGGTGGTCGGCAATCGCATCCTGCTGCTGTCGCCGCATCCAGGGCGTGTGCGGGCGGAAGTCCACAGCCACCAATACGATTTGCACAGCCTCGGCGGTGTGGCGTTCCAGGAGTCGGCGCGGCGGATTCACCGGTTGTTGTTCGATGAAGGGCAGTCGCCCGAAACCGAGCGCGAGCTGGATTTCGCCGACATTCGCATCGCTTATTGAGCCATTGAGAGGAGAGCCCGATGAGCCAGTTATCATCCGCCCGTGAAGAATTCGAAACCGTCCTGCAACCGTTGACCAGCGTGCCGCTGGAGCGGGAATTACCCTTGGGTCAGCGCCTGTGGCAACAGGCCTGGCTGCGTAAAAGCCTGATCCTGATTCTGCTGGCGGTGCTGTGGGAGGTGGTCGCCCGAATTCAAAACAACGACCTGCTGCTGCCGAGTTTTTTCCAGACCAGCATCGCTCTGTATGACGGTCTGCTCAGCGGCGAATTGCTCGGCAAGGTGTGGATTTCGCTGGTGGTGCTGCTCAAGGGCTATTTGATCGGCATTGTGCTGGCGTTTGCCCTGACCACCCTGGCGGTCTCGACGCAGTTCGGTCGCGATCTGTTGAGCACCTTGACCTCGATGTTCAACCCGCTGCCGGCCATTGCGCTTTTGCCGCTGGCGCTGCTGTGGTTTGGCCTGGGTCAGAACAGCCTGATTTTCGTGCTGGTGCATTCGGTGCTGTGGGCGCTGGCGCTCAATACCTACGCCGGGTTTCTCGGGGTCTCGGAAACCCTGCGCATGGCCGGGCGCAATTACGGCTTGAAGGGCATGCGCTTTGTGCTGTTCATCCTGATCCCGGCGGCGCTGCCGTCGATTCTCGCCGGCCTGAAAATCGGCTGGGCGTTTGCCTGGCGCACCTTGATCGCAGCGGAGTTGGTGTTTGGCGCGACCAGCGGCAAGGGCGGACTGGGCTGGTACATCTTCCAGAACCGCAATGAGCTGTACACCGATAAAGTGTTCGCCGGGTTGGCGGTGGTGATTTTGATCGGGTTGCTGGTGGAGAACCTGGTGTTTGACACGCTGGAGCGGGTCACCGTGAAGCGTTGGGGGATGCAGCGGTAAGTGCTGTGGTGTTTCGGCTGGCCTCTTCGCGAGCAAGCCCGCTCCCACAGGGTTTCGGGTGGTGCACAAATCTTCATTCACTGAAGATCCCCTGTGGGAGCGGGCTTGCTCGCGAAGGGGCCGCAACAGCCACCCCATCACCTGAGGAAATGTTTGCTAGCATTGCGTCTGACTCAACCCCCATCAGACACGAGTGCACACTATGCAGCTCCCGGACATGAACCTGTTGGTCGCCCTCGACGCCTTGCTCGACGAGGGCAGTGTGGTCGGTGCCGCGCGGCGGATGCATCTGAGCCCGGCGGCGATGAGCCGGACGTTGACGCGGATTCGCGAGGCCATCGGCGATCCGATCTTGGTTCGCGCGGGCCGTGGACTGGTCCCGACCCCTAAGGCACTGGCGCTGCGCGAACAGGTGCGCGATGTGGTGGAGCAGGCGGCGTTGCTGTTTCGCTCGGCCGACGCGGTAGACCTCGGTTCGCTGCGCCGCCGCTTCAGCATCCGCGCCAATGACTTTTTTGTCGGCGTTTACGGCGGCAAGCTGTTCGACTCGATGGAGCGCCAGGCCCCGCACTGTGAGTTGCGCTTTGTGCCGGAGGGTGATGGCGATGACGAAGCGCTGCGTGAAGGGCGCATCGATTTAAGCGTCAGCAACAATCGACCTTCAATGCCTGAAGTGAAGGTGCAGAACCTGTTCTCCACGCATTTCGTCGGTCTGGTCCGCGAGGATCATCCGCTGTTCGAGCAGGAGATTACCGCTGAACGTTACGCCGGTTTTTCCCATATCAGCATGTCCCGTCGGGGTATCGCGCGCGGCCCCATCGACACGGCGCTCAATGCGCTAGGTCTGGAGCGTCGCGTCGCGGTGATTGCGCCGAGTTTCCACGCCGCGATGTTTGCGCTGCCCGATTCCAACCTGATTTTGCCGGTGCCCAAGGAAACGCTGCTGAGCGTGCGACGCCTGGGGCTGAAGCTGCGCTCGTTTACGCTGCCGATCCCGTTGCCGACGCTGATGCTGACGCAAGCCTGGCACCCGCGTTACGACAACGACCCGGCCCACCGCTGGCTGCGTGAAACGCTCAAGGCGTGTTGCGACGAAACCTGGCAGGCCGCACAACCCACCTGACCCCGCCGCCCCCCCCAACCCCCTGTGGGAGCGGGCTTGCTCGCGAAGGCGGACTGACATTCACCACATGCGTTGCCTGACACACCGCCTTCGCCAGCAAGCCCGCTCCCACAAGGTGGTGCGTGTCCAAATGGTTTGCATTGCTGCGTCTGGCGCACTTATAAGCTGCCAATAAGTTGATTTTCGTCAGCCATCATCCTTCTTAAACTGCTTCGGAATCTAAACCCCGGAGCAAGCAGTAATGACTTCCCTCACGGTCACGGCGCCGCTCGCCGTGCTCAGCCCAGCCGCCGTCACGCCACCGGTCTTCGGCCCACGGATCATCATCGGTCTGGTGGGCGTGTTGCTCGCCGTGCTGGTGTCGGGCCTCAACGAGATGGTGACCAAAGTCGCGCTCGCCGACATTCGCGGCGCGTTCGCCATCGGCTACGACGAAGGCACCTGGCTGGTCGCCAGTTACGCCGCGACGTCGGTGGCGGCCGCGGCGTTCGCGCCGTGGTGCTCGGTGACGTTTTCCCTGCGGCGCTTCACGCTGTACGCCATCAGCCTGTTCACCCTGCTCGGCGTGCTGTGCCCGTTCGCCCCGACTTACGAAAGCTTGCTGGTGATGCGTACGCTGCAAGGCCTCGCCGGCGGCGCGTTGCCGCCGATGCTGATGACCGTCGCCCTGCGTTTCCTGCCCGCCAACGTCAAACTCTACGGCCTGGCCGGTTACGCGCTGACCGCCACGTTCGGCCCGGGGCTTGGCACGCCATTGGCCGGGTTGTGGACGGAGTACGTCGGCTGGCAGTGGACCTTCTGGCAAATCATCGGCCCGTGCCTGATTGCCCTGGTGGCCGTGGCCTACGGTTTGCCCCAGGACCCGGTGCGCCTGGAGCGCTTCAAGCAATTCAATTGGCGCGGGCTGCTGCTGGGGTTCCCGGCGATCTGCATGTTGGTGATCGGCATCCTGCAGGGCAATCGGCTGGACTGGTTCGAGTCCGACCTGATCTGCGGATTGCTCGGCGGCGGGCTGCTGTTGCTGGTGCTGTTTTTGATCAACGAATGGTCGCAGCCGATTCCGTTTTTCAAGATGCAGATGCTCGGCATCCGCAATCTATCGTTCGCGTTGCTGACTCTCGCCGGGGTGCTGGTGATCTTGCTGGCGGTGATCATCATTCCATCGAGTTATCTGGCGCAGGTGCAGGGCTATCGTCCCGTGCAAACCGCGCCGATCACGTTGCTCGCGGCGTTGCCGCAGTTGATCGCGCTGCCGTTGGTGGCCGCGTTGTGCAACTTGCGTTGGGTCGATTGCCGCTGGGTGCTGGGCATTGGCCTGGGCCTGTTGGCGCTGTCCTGCCTCGGCGGTTCGCAACTGACCTCGGCGTGGATTCGCGACGATTTCTACGGCTTTCAACTGCTGCAAATCTTCGGGCAACCGATGGCGGTGTTGCCGCTGTTGATGCTGGCGACCGGCAGCATTTCGCCGATGGAAGGCCCGTTCGCCTCGGCCTGGTTCAACACGGTGAAAGGCCTGTCAGCGGTGATCGCCACCGGGGTGATCGAGGCGTTGACCACGGCGCGCCTGCATTTCCACTCGACGATGCTGGTGGACAGCCTGGGTAACTCGCCGCTGGCCGACAGCGACAGCGCGGGTCTCGCCCATCGCCTGCATGAGCAGGCGGTGGTGCTGACTGCCTCGGATCTTTATCTGTGCATGGCCGGCATCGCCCTGACGCTGATCCTGCTTATTTTCTGGCTGCCGACGCGGATGTTTCCACCGCGCGCGCCTACTTGAACGCTTGACTGAAACTGAAGGTTTTTTATGACGACTCAAATTAAGCAAAAAGTGGCTGTCGGTGTCGCCGTGGTGGTAGCGGTCGGCGTGCTGATTGTCTTGCTGGTGCCCGGCCTTTTCGGCAAGCGCACGCAGCAGAAAACCAACGATGCTTTTGTCTCGGCGGACTTCACCCTGGTGGTGCCGCGTGTCGCGGGGTTCATCAAGGACGTCCTGGTGGAAGACAACCAGCAGGTCAAGGCCGGGCAACTGCTGGCGTTGATTGACGACCGTGACCTGCGCGCCGCCGCTCAGGCGGCCGACGCCGAAACCCTGGTGGCCAAGGCCCAGTTGCAAAACGCCCGGGCGACCCTGGAGCGTCAGACGTCGGTGATCGCTCAGGCGCAAGCCACGGTGGTGTCGGCCAAGGCTGAAACGGCGTTCGCCGAACATGAGCTGAACCGCTACGACCATCTCGCCGGGGTCGGCGCCGGCACCGTGCAAAACGCGCAGCAAGCACGCACGCGCATCGATCAGGCCACCGCAAAACTGGCGAACGCCACGGCGGTATTGGCGGCGGAGCGCAAGCAAGTGGACATTCTCACCGCCCAGCGTGACGCGGCTGAAGGTGGATTGAAGCGAGCACAAGCGGCGCTGGAAATCGCCAGCTACGAGTTGTCGTACACGCGCATTGTCGCGCCGCAGGACGGGATGGTTGGCGAGCGCGCGGTTCGCGTCGGCGCTTACGTGACACCGGGCAGCAAGATACTCGCGGTGGTGCCGCTGGCCAACGCTTACGTGGTCGCCAATTTTCAGGAAACCCAACTGACCGACGTGCAACCGGGGCAGCGCGTGCAAGTACGCGTCGACAGCCTCGGCGGCCAGGCGTTGTACGGCCGCGTCGAGAGCATCGCGCCAGCCACCGGTGTGACGTTTGCCTCGGTGAAACCGGACAACGCCACTGGCAACTTCACCAAGGTGGTGCAGCGGATTCCGGTGAAGATCGTGCTGGAGCCGGGTCAGGCATTGGCCGAGCGGTTGCGTGTGGGGATGTCGGTGGAGGCGAGTATCGATACCACTGGTGGCGACAAGCATGAGGTGGCTCAGCGATGAAAAGTTTTGTCGACCGGGCTGGCGCCTTCGCGAGCAAGCCCGCTCCCACAGTGGCTGGGTGTGATGAACAGAGTTTTTATCCACATGGTGTTCCCCTGTGGGAGCGGGCTTGCTCGCGAAGAGGCCGCTGGCCTCAACTCACCTTTTGTTCATTGCTGGTGTTGAGCCTCACCGCCTGCACCGTCGGCCCGGACTTCCAGAAACCCCAGGCCGAACAAGTCGCCGAATGGTCGAAACCGGTAAAACCCGCCGCCAGCCAAGCGATCACCGCCGAAATGAACGAGCGCTGGTGGGAAGTGTTCAACGACCCGAAGCTCTCGGCCCTGACCCAGCGCGCCCTTACCGACAACCTCGACCTCAAGCTCGCCAGCAGCCGCCTGCAACAAAGCCGCGCCTCGCGCCAGGTCATTACCGCCGACCGTTATCCTCACACCGCCGCCACCGGCAGCTATGGGCGTGAACGCAACAGCGGCGCAGGCCTGAGCGATCCGTCCGGGAAAAACGGCGACTCCGCGTTCAACCTGTGGGATGCCGGTTTCTCCGCCTCCTGGGAGCTGGATTTCTGGGGCCGCGTGCGCCGCGAAACCGAAGCCGCCGACGCGACCCTTGAAGTCGCCGAAAACGACCGTCGCGGCGTGCTGGTTTCAGTGCAGGCCGAAACCGCGCAGGACTACATTCAACTGCGCGGCGTGCAAAGCACTCGGGCGGTCACCGAGCAAAACCTCGACGTCGCGCGCCACAGCCTGAAGCTGTCGCAGTTGCGCCTGGCTGACGGGGTCGCCACCGACCTGGACGTGGCGGAAGCTGCCGCTCAGGTCGCCGCAATCGAGTCGCGCCTGCCGGCGCTGGAGCAGCGTCAATCGCAACTGATCAACGCCTTGAGCCTGTTGATGGGCGAACCGCCGCAAGCGCTGTTCGCCGAGTTATCCACCGACGCGCCGGTACCCCAAACCCCGCGTCAGGTCGCCATCGGCCTGCCGTCGCAACTGGCTGAGCGCCGCCCGGACATCCGTCAGGCCGAAGCCCGTCTGCACGCCGCTACCGCCAACATCGGCGTGGCCAAAGGTGATTTCTATCCGCGCATTACGCTGTCGGGCAACCTCGGCTCGCAAGCCATGCAACTGAGCGATTTCGGCTCGTGGGGCTCGCGTTCGTTCGGCATCGGCCCGCAATTCAGCTTGCCGCTATTCGACGGTGGTCGCCTTCGCGGTGTGTTGAATTTGCGCGAAGCGCAGCAGCAGGAAGCCGCCATCGGTTATCAGCAGACCGTGTTGCGCGCCTGGCATGAAATCGACGATCAACTGACGGCCTACAACGCCAGTCAATTGCGCCGCGACAGCCTCGCCGAAGCCGTACGCCAGAACCAGATCGCCTTGCGCACCGCGCAGCAGCAATACGTGGAAGGCGTGGTGGACTTCGTCAACGTGCTGACTGTGCAAGGCGCTTTGTTGGCGACGCAGGAGCAACTGGTCGAGAGTTCGACCGGGGTGTCCTTGGCGATGGTTGGTTTGTACAAGGCGCTCGGCGGCGGATGGGAGTCGGTGTATCCGCTGGCGGCGCAGCGCTGACTGAGCCGTCGACGTCGCGGCACCCGTTGGCCTACAGTTAGCACACTACTCAAATCCCGCAGGTGAAGAGGTTGGTGATAAAGGCACAGCGCTGGATCGGCAAATACGGCTGGCTGTTGATACTGGGGCTGGCCGCTCTGACCCGGTTTTATGACCTGACCGCTTCCTCGATCTGGGGCGACGAAGGCTCCAGTCTGCTGTTGAGCCAGTACTCCCTCGCCGACATCTGGCTGCATGCCGGCCGCGATGTGCACCCGCCGCTGTACTTCATGCTGCTGCACGGCTGGATCGAGTGGTTCGGCGACGGTCTGCTGTCTATTCGCCTGCTCAGTGCATTACCCGGCATCGCTGCCGTCGGGCTCGGCATGTGGCTGGTGCGTTTGCTGGCCAATCAGCGTGCTGCCTGGATAGCCGGCGTGTTGCTGGCGCTGCTGCCGACCGCCGTGCGCTACAGCCAGGAAGTACGGATGTATTCGCTGCTGGGCCTGTGGTTGCTGGGCGCGACGATCGCGCTGGTCTATTGGGTCCGGCAACCGCAACGGCTGCGTTATCTGGCGGTGTACGCGCTGTTGATGAGCGCGGCGTTCTATACCCACTATTTCACCGCGTTATGCGTGCTGTGCCATTGGCTGTACCTGTTGCTGCTGCGCCTGCAACCCGGCTCGTCAATGCGCCAGATCAACCATCGCGCCTGGTGGTTGGCCAATGCCGGCATCGTGGTGTTGTTTCTGCCCTGGTTGCCCAGCCTGCTCGGGCTGATTCAACACATGGATCAATTGAAAGCCAATGGCGATGTGGGCTGGGAGCCCGCCGTGACGCTCGGCTCAGTGCCGGAGATGACCTGGAATTTCATGGTGCAGGACGACGGCGGCACAGTGCCTGGGCCGTTGTTCGTGGCGTTGCCGCTGGGCTTGCTGGCGCTGATGATCGTGGCGTTGCTGCGCGACCGCAGCGCGTGTCGTGGCGCGGCGTTGCTGTCGATCTACACCGTGGTGCCGCTGGTGTTGTTGTTTGCGGTGTCGTTCATTTCCCCGGTGTTCATCGAGCGCTATCTCACCGCGTACGCCTTGGGCCTGCCGCTGGTGGTGGCGCTGGCCGTCGACCGCCTCTATGACACTTCCAGGGCGTTGGCCTTGAGCGTGTTGCTGCTGTTCGCCGGAGTCGAGGTGGTCGGCCTGAAAATCAACGCCACGGTGGATGCCAACGACCAGATCAGCGTGACCGTCGATTACGTGAACCAGCATTTCGTGGCGGGTGACCGGATCATCACCAGCGACTTGCTCTGGTACTTGAGTTACGTCTATTACAACCGCACCGGATCGCCGCCGTTGCTGTACACGCCGCCGCGACCTGACGGTAGCAGCAGCCGGCCCAATGCCTATGGTTTCGGCACGTTGGTGACGCCGGACATTTACGTCGACCACCTGACGGATTTACCGCCGGGCACCGGGCGCTTCTGGCTGATCGACACGGCGGACCAGCCCGATGAATTCGCACCGCTCCCGCAGGCGTGGCGGGCGGTCGCGGAAAAAACCGCCGGCAATGTCAAAGCGCGTCTGGTGCTCACGGCTTCGCCGACAGATCCGCCATCCCCTTGAGCAATTCGATCGGCAGCGGAAAGACGATCGTCGAACTTTTATCCCCGGCAATCGAACTGAGCGTCTGCATGTAGCGCAACTGCATGGCGCCCGGTTGACGCCCGAGCATCTCGGCGGCTTGCATGAGTTTTTCCGAGGCCTGCAACTCACCTTCGGCGTGAATCACCTTGGCCCGACGTTCACGCTCGGCTTCGGCCTGTTTGGCGATGGCGCGAACCATCGACTCGTTGAGGTCGACGTGCTTGATTTCGACGTTGGCGACTTTGATGCCCCAGGCATCGGTCTGTGCGTCGAGCACTTGCTGGATGTCGATGTTCAGCCGTTCGCGTTCGGCCAGCAGTTCATCGAGTTCATGTTTGCCGAGCACCGCGCGCAAGGTGGTTTGCGCCAATTGGCTGGTGGCCATGAGGAAATCTTCGACTTGAATGATTGCCTTCTGCGGGTCGAGCACGCGGAAATACAACACCGCGTTGACCTTGACCGAGACGTTGTCGCGGGTGATCACGTCTTGTGGCGGCACGTCGAGGACGATGGTGCGCAGATCGACGCGGACCATTTGCTGGACCACCGGAATCAGCAAGATCAGGCCGGGGCCTTTGACCTGCCAGAAGCGCCCGAGCTGGAACACCACCCCGCGTTCGTATTCGCGCAGGATGCGAAAGGTCGATCCCGCCAGCGCAATCACCAACAGCAGCAGTGCGGCAAAACCCAGTTGCAGGCCCATGGTTATTCTCCAACCGGCGCCGCGTCAGCCGCGGCTACTTGCAGCAGTAAACCTTTGCGCGCCACCACACGCACGTGTTGGCCGGGGTGCAGCGGTGTCGTGCTCACAACCTGCCAGCGCTCCCCTTGCAGGTGCACCCAGCCGTTGCAGGCATTGCCAGGCAGCAGCGACATCACCGGCGTCACGCTGCCTAGCAACCCGGCATCGCCACTGACGGTGTGTCGTGGACGGGTTTTCAGGGCGCGGATCACCAGGAAAATCAGCAACAGCGCGCTGATCGTTCCGAGGCCGATCATCAACGGCACCGGCACCTCAGTGTTGGTCAAAATCACCGCGCCGATCACGAACATCACAATCCCGCCGAGCCCGATCACGCCGTAATTGGGCAGTGCCGCCTCGGCGATCAAGAACGCGATGCCGAACGTGATCAGCCAGATCCCGGCGGGATTGGGGCCGGGCAGGACAACGGAGTCCACTGCGAAAACTGATCCGCTCATGAGCAACAGCAGCGCAACGGCACAACAACGGGTGTTCACGTGATCCTCCGCAAGCGTCCTTGATGGCGCTGTGTACAGTCTAGTTGAGCTTGCGGGTGTATGAATTTTGATCAATTGGCGCTGCGGTTCCGGCGGGCAGATTTCCCGCGCGCAATGCGCCAGCGGGCCTAGACTTTCAAGGGAGCGAAGAGGTTTAACCACGTCCGCCGCACGTCAGCGCGGACACCGAGGTGCATCATGCGTATGGCGAGAACCGTGCAGAGCAGCCTGGACAAGGCGCACTGCGAATATGACATCGTCACCCACCCTCACTCGGCCAGCAGCCTTGAAACGGCGCGGGTCGCGGGCATTCCTGCCGAACGGGTGGCCAAATCGGTGATCCTCGACGACCACCACGGTCATTACCTGATGGCCGTGCTGCCGGCGAGCCGTCACCTGGACCTGAGCAAAGTGCGCGGCAGCGGCGAATGGCAAATCACCCGGGAAAGCACCCTGGCGCAGCTGTTCAATGATTGCGAACGCGGCGCGGTGCCGGCATTGGGCGAATCCTATGGGCTGGACATGGTCATCGACCCGTTGCTGACCCGGCAGAAAGACATCTACCTGGAGGCCGGCAACCACCACAATCTGCTGCACATGAGCATGCCCGAGTTTCTGAAAATGGTGCCGCATGCCGAGGTGTGTGAGTTGAGTCATTAGTTCTGCGACTACTCGACTTGCTCGCGAATAATCTTTCAGCCAACCAGGAGCCACCATGGAATCCCCAACCCACAGCCTGCCGTCGCTGTTCAAACAACTGGGCCTTGATCACGACCCGGTCAGCATCGACCAATTCATCGCCACTCACTCACCGCTCAAGCCTGAGCTGCACTTGGCGGACGCGTTTTTCTGGTCCGAGAGCCAGGCGGCATTTTTGCGTGACGAGATTCTGGATGACGCGGATTGGGCGGAGGTGGTGGATCAGTTGAATGTGCTGCTGAGGAAGGGGCGGGGGGTGTAAAGAAGTCAGCTTTCCAGAGGCCATTGTCGTGACGTGTGAACCAGCGCGAGTACCCAGATCGCATCTCTTTCCAGCTGATAAACCAGACGATAACTTTGATGAGGAATCAGTTCGCGAGTACCTGCAGTGATACCGATAGGACCGATTTCAGGGAATTGGGAAATGCGGGATATCGCTTCGCTGAATCTGTTGTCCATGTCCAGGGCGGCTTTCGGGTTGACGGTATGCAGGTAATCCCAGATGTCTGCACGATCCTGTGCTGCTGCGGGCGTCCAGATTATTTTCATCCTTGCTGAATTACCTGCGCACGCCTGGCAGCAAATTGTGCTTCGACTTCATCATTTGATAGTCCATCGCCAGCGCCCACAGAAATACGTGCGTGGTCGACTTTGCGTTGTAAGAACGCTTCGTACTCTCGCGCTTCCCTCTGCTTTTGAACGAATTGACGCATCATGTCCCGAACTATTTGGGAAGCAGGGCGATGAGACGCTTCGGCTTCGGCCATGAACTGCTCGCGCAATTCCGGTTCAAGTTTCATCGTAAAGACAGCTTGTTTTGACATGGTCTTCATCCTCGGCTGACGTGATGAAGAAGTATATACGTCGTCAGTACAAACTATTGACTCGACAGATGTCGACGCGACGCGCGGTGCTCGCTCACGCAGGCACGCATCACCGGACCTATAGGCTTGAATCCTGACAAGCGTGAGCCAGCGTTGCCTTAAATCGTAACTCGATGCTGCCCGAATCGAATTGTTTCAAAACTTGACCAACTTTCCCCTCGAATGCCATATTGATAGTTAGCAAACTAACAGTGTGTCTGTCCTTCGTGCCTAAAAACCTCGATCTTCTCCAGATGAACATCAGCAGCGCCATGGTGGTGGCCGCCCGGCATTGGCGGAAGATCTGCCAGACGACGCTGGTCAATTATGGGATTTCCGAAGCCTGCGCCGTGCCGTTGTTGATGATCGGGCGCCTGGGCGAGGGTGTGCGGCAGGTGACGGTGGCGCAGGCGGCGGGGATGGAGAGCCCGTCGTTGGTGCGTCTGCTCGATCAGCTCTGTCATTCCGGCTACGTTCGCCGGACTGAAGATCCCCATGACCGCCGCGCCAAATGCCTGAGCCTGACCGACACCGGTCGCGAGTTGGTGCAAGCGGTCGAGATCGAGTTGGTGCGCCTGCGCAATGAAGTGCTTGAAGGGATCGACCGGAGTGATCTGGAAGCCACGCTGCGTGTTCTCAGAGCGTTTGAAGCGGCCAACGCCCCTTCGGTGGTGAACCCTTGAGCGGATTTTTCGCGGGTGTTCCCCCTGCTCGGGACTGGTTCTACGGGGTGCGCACGTTTGCGGCGTCGATGATCGCGTTGTACATCGCCATGCTCATGCAAATGCCTCGACCTTATTGGGCGATGGCCACGGTGTACATCGTCTCCAGCCCGTTTGTCGGCCCCACCAGTTCCAAGGCGTTGTACCGCGCGGTAGGCACGTTTCTCGGTGCGGCGGCGGCGGTTTTTTTCGTGCCGATGTTTGTGCAGAGCCCGTATGTGCTGGTGGTGATCGTCGCGTTATGGACCGGGACGTTGCTGTTCCTGTCCTTGCACCTGCGCACCGCCAACAGTTACGCCTTGATGCTGGCCGGTTACACCCTGCCGTTGATTGCTTTGCCAGTGTTGGATAACCCGTTGGCGGTGTGGGACATCGCGGAAGCGCGCACGGAGGAAATCTTCCTCGGCATCGCCGTGGCGGCGGTGGTTGGCGCCATGTTCTGGCCTCGGCGGCTGGCGCCGGTATTCAACGATGCGGTGAATAAATGGTTCGCCGACGCCTCGACCTACAGCCTGCGCTTTCTCACGCGCAACGTGCAGCCGGAAGAAGTCAGCACCCTGCGGTCGACGATGGTCGCGACGTTCAATGGCCTGGAACTGATGATCGGCCAGTTGCCCCACGAAGGCTCGCGGCCGCAAACGGTGCGCAACACCAAGGAATTGCGCGGGCGGATGATCCACTTGCTGCCGGTGATCGATGCCCTCGACGACGCGCTGTATGCCCTCGAACGCCGCACCCCCGAGCTTGTGGATAAGTTCGCGCCACTGCTGGCCGCGACCACCGAATGGCTGGCGCATAAAGAGGCTGATCTTGAGCGCTGGCAAACGTTGAAAGCTCAGCTCGAAGCCCTGCAGCCAAGTGCCGAAGCGCTGGATGATCGCAGGCAGTTGCTGTTTTCCAACGCCCTGTATCGCCTCGGCGAGTGGATCGATTTGTGGCAAGACTGTCGCAGCCTGCAAGCCGCGATTCAGTGCGAAAGCCAGGACAACTGGCGCGCGGTGTATCGGCACTGGCGCCTCGGTCGGCTGACACCGTTTCTCGACCGTGGGC
Source organism: Pseudomonas sp. NPDC086278 (assembly GCF_050280905.1). NCBI lineage: Bacteria > Pseudomonadati > Pseudomonadota > Gammaproteobacteria > Pseudomonadales > Pseudomonadaceae > Pseudomonas > Pseudomonas sp. NPDC086278. The sequence continues at coordinate 6,212 of NZ_JBNNWE010000040.1, read as the reverse complement.
TGATGCTCTATTCGGCGGCGTCCACCGTCCTCGCGATCATTGTCGCCTCGGTGCTGTGGATTTTGCTCGGCTGGACCGATGGCGGCGGGGCGGTGATTCTGGCGGCGGTGGCGTGCAGCTTCTTCGCCTCGATGGATGACCCGGCGCCGCAGATTTTCCGGTTCTTTTTCTGGACGGCGATGTCGGTGCTGTTCGCCAGTCTGTATCTGTTTCTGGTGCTGCCCAACCTGCATGACTTTCCGATGCTGGTGCTGGCGTTTGCCGTGCCGTTTATTTGCATCGGCACGCTGACGGTCAAGCCGCAGTTTTACCTCGGGATGCTGCTGACGCTGGTGAACACCTCGTCGTTTATCAGCATTCAGGGCGCCTACGACGCCGATTTCCTCAGCTTCGCCAACTCCAACCTGGCAGGACCGATCGGCTTGTTGTTTGCCTTCGTCTGGACCCTGATCGCCCGCCCGTTCGGTGCGGAACTGGCGGCCAAGCGCCTGACCCGTTTCAGCTGGCGCGACATCGTCAGCCTCACCGAACCGGCAACGCTGGCCGAGCACCGGCAGTTGGGCGTGCAGATGCTTGATCGCCTGATGCAGCATTTGCCGCGTCTGGCCATCACCGGGCAAGACACCGGCATCGCCTTGCGCGAAGTGCGGGTCGCGCTGAATCTGCTCGACCTGCTCGCTTACACGCCGCGCGTCGTCGGTTTGCCGCGAACGTTGCTGCATCAAGTGGTGGCCGAGGTTGGCGAGTATTTCAAGGCCTGCCTCAAGGCCGGTGAACGTCTGCCGGCGCCGAGCCCGCTGTTGATGACCATGGACCGCGCGCGCCGCGCGCTGAACCGCGAGTGCGACGACGGCGCGCGTCTACATTTGCTGCACGCCTTGAGCGGTCTGCGCCTGGCCTTGCTGCCCGGCGTTGAATTTGTCGGCACCGCTGACCTCGAAGAACCGTTGCCCAATGGAGCGCCTTTATGATCGGTGATCTGGACGTCAGCGGGGTGTTCCTGCCCACGCTGCTGGTGCTGATGGGCATTACCTATGGGATTTACCTGTTGGTGCACGGGGTGCTGACGCGCCTGCACTTTTACCGTCTGGTCTGGCACCGGGCATTGTTTAACGTGGCTCTCTACGCCTTGCTGCTCGGCGCCGTGGACTCACTCAGTCGATACCTGATGACATGAAAAAACCTTTTTTGACCCTCGGTCGCGTGGTCCTGACGCTGCTGATCGTGACCTTCGCCGTGGTCGTGGTCTGGCGCATGGTGATGTATTACATGTTCGCGCCCTGGACCCGTGACGGGCACATCCGTGCCGACATCGTGCAGATCGCGCCGGACGTGTCCGGGCTGATCCAGCAAGTGGACGTGCGCGACAACCAACTGGTAAAACGCGGCCAGGTGCTGTTCAGCATCGATCAGGACCGTTTCAAACTGGCCCTGCGCCAAGCCAAGGCGGCGGTCGCGGATCGTCAGGAAACCCTGGCGCAGGCCCAACGTGAGGCCAAGCGCAACCGTGGCCTGGGCAATCTGGTGCCGGGCGAGCAACTGGAGGAGAGCCAATCCAAAGTGGCCCGCGCCGAAGTGGCGTTGATGGAAGCACAAGTGGCGGTGGACAGCGCGCAGCTCAACCTCGACCGCTCGACCATCCGCAGCCCGGTCGATGGCTACATCAACGACCGGGCGCCGCGCGCGCAGGAGTTCGTCACCGCTGGGCGCCCGGTGTTGGCGGTGGTGGACAGCAATTCCTTCCACATCGATGGCTATTTCGAAGAGACCAAACTGGACGGCATTCACATCGGTCAGTCGGTCGATATCCGCGTGATCGGCGACCGTGCGCGCCTGCGTGGCCATGTCGAAAGCATCGTCGCCGGCATCGAAGACCGCGACCGCAGCAGCGGCAGCAACCTGTTGCCTAACGTCAATCCAGCGTTCAGCTGGGTGCGGCTGGCGCAGCGGATTCCAGTGCGGATCGCCTTCGACGACGTGCCGGAAGATTTCCGCATGATTGCCGGGCGCACCGCCACGGTCTCGATCATCGACGACAAAGACACCACCGAGGAGCCGGCGAAATGAGCAAAGCCTCGGCTTTGGCGGTGGCCGGGTTAGGCCTGCTGCTGTCGGCGTGTCAGGTGGTCGGGCCGGATTATCACTTGCCCGAAGAGGCCGCCGTTCACCGTGACGATTTTCAGGGCAACCTGGCGGCGAACGACAAAGACGTCGTCTCGGCGCCGGTGCCCGGCGATTGGTGGCGACTGTATCAAGACCCGCGTCTGGACCAGTTGGTGCAGCAAGCCATGGCTTCCAACACCGATTTGCGCGTGGCGGCGGCGAGCCTGTCCCGTGCTCGCGCGCAGGTCGATGAGGCGCAAGCCGCTGGCGGCTGGAGTGGCGGCGTGAAGCTCGGCGCCCAACGTTTGCAGGAATCCGGCGAAGCGTTCTTGCTGACGGAGAAAGTGCCGGTGGCCAACGTCGGCGACGTCGGCATTACCACCTCCTATCAATTCGACCTGTTTGGCACCTTGCAACGCGGCATCGAAGCGGCAAAAGCCAATGCCGACGCCACTCAAGCCGCCGCCGACACCGCGCGCATTACCCTGGTGGCCGATGTGGTCCGGGCTTACACCCAAGTCTGCGCGGCCAACGAAGAGCGGGAAATCGCCCAGCACTCCCTCGACCTGCAAGCCCAAGGCACCACGCTGATCCAGCGCTTGCGCGACGCCGGGCGTGGCGATGAAACCCAGGTCACCCGTTCGCAAACCCAATTCAAATCGTTGCGCGCCGACATGCCGCGCTATGAAGCGGCGCGTCAGGCCGGGTTGTTCCGCTTGTCGATGCTGCTGGCCAGACCGGTCGAACAGTTGCCTGCCGGCACCGCGACCTGCGCCGAGCTGCCGAAGATCGCGCAATTGTTGCCGGTCGGTGACGGTGCGACGCTGCTCAAACGCCGGCCGGACGTGCGTCAGGCCGAGCGCCGGTTAGCCGCCGCCACCGCTGGCATCGGCATCGCCACCGGCGAGTTGTACCCCGACATCAGCATTGGCGCGACCGTCGGCACCGTCGGCCTGCTGGAAAACCTCGGGCAACCGGCGACCAATCGCTGGGGCTTCGGCCCGTTGCTGAGCTGGACCGTGCCGTCCAACGGCTCTCGCGCCCGCATCCGCGAAGCCGAGGCGACGACCCAGGGCGCGCTGGCGCATTTCGATGGCGTGGTGCTCAACGCCATCCGCGAGACCCAGACCGGCCTCGCCCAATACTCCGCGCTGCTGCAACGCCGCGATGCATTGGCCGACGCCGAACAATCGGCGCAACTGGCGGCCGACCAGACACACCGCTTCTTCACCGCCGGTCGCGCCTCGTTTCTCGCCGACCTGCAAGCCACCCGCACCTACACCGACGTACGGGCGCAACTGGCCTCTGCCAACACCCAGGTTGCGATGAGCCAGATCGATTTGTTCCTCGCACTGGGCGGCGGCTGGGAAAGCGGACGAACGCAAGCCAAGAACGCCAGCAAACCCTGAGGCCGTTGCTATGCTTTGATCTGTTGGGCTGACGCGCCACGAGCCACGCCAGTCCACTGATCAAGGCTCGCGTTGGTCATGGGGATTAAAAATAATGAAAAACCCTTATGCTCCCGGCTTCTGGTGCGCCATCTCGGCATTGGTGTTGCTGTCGGCCACTTATTTCTACGGCATCATGCTGGCGCATCAAATCGACAAGGCGCTGGTGTTCCTCGACAGCGCGTCCGCGCTGATTGCCGTCATGGCAATCGTGGTGGTGGCCTGGGCTTCCGTTCAGGGCCAGCGCATCAAAAAAAGACAATTCGAACAAGGTAAGACCCGCGTACTGATCTGGGACACCAAGGTCGCGCTGCGCCGGGTCGAAACCGTGTTCGACCGGTATTTCTGGGGCAGCTACTGGCAACCGGGGCGCACGTTCCAGGAAGTCATGGGCGAACTCACCGGCACCCCGCTGGAAAAAAGCCTCGAGACCCTTAAAAAACAATGCCTGGAGCTGGACAAACAGGTCTCCGATGAGGACTGGCACTGGCTCAACAATGCCCGTGAACTCTCCGACGTCGCGTGCGCCATGGCGCGCGAACGCTATCAACTGGACTTCTGCGATCCGCGTGCGGAGGTGACGGGCGGGGCGGTGATCAATCGCGATTTCGAGGTGCTGGTGTACACGTGGACAGCGCGGCTGAAAAGTTTCGATCATCAACTGGATGAGATGGACGTGCAGTATTCCTGATCTGCGTTTGCAGGACTGTCGCCATCGCGAGCGAGCTCGCTCCCACATGGGTTATGTGTCGATCACAAGACCCGGTGCGCGCGAGCCTGCTGGCGATGGCGATTTTCGTGAACGCCGAAACTCTCAACCCCCGCCAGCGGTCCATAGACACTCTTTAACCTTTAATCATTGGGCCGCCCGGTGCGCCCGGTGCTAATCTCCATCGCACTTTCAGCGAAGTCGTGCCCGTAACCCGTCATGGGTCAGGGAAGACACACTCAAACAACGGACATTGATCGGGTCATTCATGAATAAATCAGCAGGCGTGCTTCTTGGAATCGTCGTTGCCATCGGTGCAATCAGCGCCGGTGGTGCCTGGTACACCGGCACCAAAATCGAAGGCGTGTTGAACACCTCGATCGCCGACGCCAACAAAGAACTGCAAGCCGCGCTGGTCGGCTCCAACGGCACCGCGTCGCTGGAACTGGTGTCGCTGGAACGTCATGTGTTCAGCAGCACCGCGCACTATCGCCTCAAGGGCGAAGGCGAAATGTTTGGCGAAACCCCGGTCGAATTGCTGTTCGTCGACCACATCGAACACGGCCCGCTGCCGTTCTCGCGCCTGATGTCGCTGAAATTGCTGCCAGTCATGGCCACCAGTCACTACGAACTGGAAAGAACGCCTCTCACCGAGAAGTGGTTCGCCGCCGCCAAAGACAAATCGCCGCTGACCGGCGTGGTCAACATCGGCTACGACAACTCCACCAACGGCACGCTCGAATTGCTGCCGCTGGACGTGGCGCTGGACGACAAGTCCAACCTGAAATTTTCCGGCCTGAACCTCGATGTTGCCGCCAGCGCCCAGGCGCAGAAAGTCAAAGCCGACGGCTATATGGACAGTCTGGTGTTAACCACGGTGGCTGAAGACCAGACACCGGTGAAGGTCGAGCTAAATGGCCTGACCATGGCCAGCAACCTGGTCAAAAGCACCTATGGCTACTACACCGGCGACAACACCCTTGAGCTGACCAGCAGCAAAACCACCTTCGGCGCCAAGCAATCGGTGCTGGGCGTCAACAAATTCGAAATGAAGAACCAGACCGAAGAAACCGGCACCAGCGCCTCCGGGCGTGCCGATTACAAGGTCGGCGAGCTGTCCTTTAACGGCAAGACCATCGGCGCCGCGCAGCTGGCCATGAGCCTGAAGAACCTCGACATTCCGGCGACCATGTCGCTGATGCAGATTTACCAGACCAAACTGCAGCCCTACGAGAAAGCCGCCGCCGAAGCGACGGCTGCCGGTCAGCCTGCACCGGAGCTGGTGCTGACCCCGGCCGAAGAAGCCCAGGTCAAGACCGGCCTGGAAAAACTCCTGGCCGCCGGCCCGCAAGTGGCGCTGGAGAACCTCTCGCTCAACACTGCCAACGGTGAAAGTACCGCTAACCTGGTGCTCGACCTGACCAAACCGCAAAACATGGACCTGCCGCCCGATCAACTGGTCAAGCAACTGATCGCGCTGCTGGATTTCAATCTGAAAGTGTCCAAGCCGATGTTGGTGGACGTGTTCACCGTGCAATCGCAGATCGACGGTCAGACCGATGCCAAACTCATTGCCGACCAGGCGACGGCAACAGCGGACATGTTCGGCGCAATGGCAGTGGGCACCCAGTTCGCCAAGGCTGACGGCAACAACATCGTCACCAAGCTGCACTACGCCAACAATCAGGTGGAATTCAATGGCCAGAAAATGACCGTGGAAGAGTTTGTCAGCTTCGTGATGAGCAAAATCGTTGGCGAGGCGCCGACCGAGTAACACCGCCCGCTTCAACGCAAACGCCCGGCCTCTGTGACTTGCGCAGGTCGGGCGTTTTGCTGTCCGGTGTTTTCTCAAGCCAGGGCTAATCAATCACCCCCTGTGATCGCTTTGTAGTGGTTGCAGCGATATTTTGAAATGCGGAAAGCTCCTACATACGTTATAGAGCCGTCCGACA